>CAZTFP010000006.1:0-61550 GCA_964613015.1 uncultured Candidatus Peribacteria bacterium
CATCGTGTCCTGTGCTCATACCCTCCTGAATATGAAAGAATGCAATACATTTGATGAAGCACCCTTTATCTTCTGGTTCTGGATGCTAGTCTGCAGCGTATGCTGGTTAGGGGTAACTTCACTCTTAAAAAATACATTAAAGGGAATTTGGAAGTAAAAAACTTCCTTTGTTGAAGGCTGACGTATCTGTCAGTCTTTTTTTATAGAAAAAAACTCCGCAAACTAGCGGAGCTTCTTTATTATATTTATACCTATTGATTTTATTCAGCGTCCATAGCTTTGATCTTACCTGATCTTTCTTCGATAATCTTTTTAGCGACATTTTCAGGTACTTTTTCATATGATGCGAAGTGCATAGATGATTGAGCTCTTCCTTGCGTATTTGATCTCAAATCTGTTGTATATCCAAACATTTCTGATAATGGAACTTTAGCTTTGATAACTGCTGCATTTCCTCTCTTGTCTTGTCCTTGGATCATTCCTCTTCTAGAAGAAAGATCTCCCATTACATCTCCTACATAATCTTCTGGAGTCACTACTTCTACATCCATGATAGGTTCCAAAATACATGGACCTGCCTTCATAAATGCATCTTTGAATGCTCTATAGGTTGCTATCTTGAACGCAATTTCTGATGAATCTACATCATGGTAGGATCCGTCATATGGGATTACCTTTACATTGATGATAGGATATCCTGCCAATACTCCTTGAGCAACAGTTTCCTTAGCTCCTTTATCGATTGCTGGGATAAACTCTTTTGGAATCGTTCCTCCAGATACTTCATCTTTGAATTCATAGTCTTTTTCCATATTTTTTTCAAGTCTCAACAATACGTGTCCAAATTGTCCTCTACCTCCTGTCTGTCTCTTAAATATTCCTTCTCCTTTAGCATCTTGCGTAATCGTTTCTCTGTAAGCAACTTGTGGTTTACCCGTAGTTACTTCTACTTTGTGTTCTCTCTTGAGTCTATCTACAATAATCTCTAGATGTAATTCTCCCATCCCTGCAATAATTGTTTGATTACTTTCTGGGTCAGAAAAATATTTGAATGAAGGATCTTCGTAAGCAAGTTTGGAAAGCGCTATACCCATTCTTTCTTGATCAGATTTTGTTTTTGGTTCGATAGCGATATCGATAACTGGTATAGGGAATGTCATCTTTTCTAGAATGATAGGGTTTTTCATATCACAAAGCGTGTGTCCTGTTCTTGTGTCTTTGAGTCCAAGGAACGCACAGATATGTCCTGCATGTATTTCAGAAATTTCTTCTCTCTTGTTTGCGTGCATAAGCAACAACCTTCCTACTCTTTCTTTTTGTCTAGTCAGTGGATTGAGTAAAGTATCCCCTGTCTTGATAATACCTGAATATACCCTTACGAAAGTAAGTGTACCTACGAATGGATCAGTTGCGATTTTGAATGCAATCGCTGATACGGGTTCACTATCTTCAGGTTTTCTTTCAAGTACTTTAGTTTCATCATCTGGATCAAGTCCTTTCATCGCTCCTCTATCAAGTGGTGTCGGTAAGAAATCAATCACTGCATCAAGTACCAATTGTACTCACTTGTTTCCAAGTGCTGAACCACAGAGAATAGGATATAAATCACTTTTTATAGTCCCTGCTCTGATTGCTTTTTTGATAAGCTGAATAGATGGTTCTTCTCCTGCGAGAAATTTTTCAGCTAATTCGTCATCAAACATGGATACCTTATCGATCATTTCTTCTCTATATTTTTTTGCTTTTTCTAGCATATCAGCTGGTATCTCTGCTTCATGTACTTCTATACCTTTGTCTCCTGAAAACGTATACATTTTCATAGTAAGCAAATCGATGATTGCTTTGAATTCGTCAGCTTGTCCTACAGGAATTTGAAGAACAACTCCTTTGTCTGTGATTCTAGATTTTATAGAATCTACTGACATATAGAAATCAGCCCCAAGTTTATCCATCTTGTTTGCGAAGATAATCCTTGGTACACCATATTTGTCAGCTTGTCTCCAAACCGTTTCTGTCTGTGGTTCAACTCCTTGAGAACTATCGAGCAATGCTACTGCTCCATCAAGAACTCTGAGTGATCTTTCTACTTCAACAGTGAAATCCACGTGCCCTGGGGTATCGATAATGTTGATTTGACAATCATGCCAAAAACATGTCGTAGCAGCGGAAGTAATAGTTATTCCTCTTTCTTTTTCTTGTTCCATCCAGTCCATCTCCGCAGCACCATCATGTACTTCTCAGATTTTGTGTTTTTTTCCTGTATAAAACAATACTCTTTCGGTAGTGGTAGTTTTACCTGCATCGATGTGCGCCATGATTCCGATATTTCTCACGTGCAACAGGTCTTTTCGCTCGGCCATAATAATAATTAATAGAGTAAAATAAGGTATTTAGCTTTTTTCTAATACAAAAAAAAACTTTGGTCGATTGTGAGCATATAAAATAGCTTATCTTTTTCAAGAGGAACTACTAAATTAACTAATAACTAATAGTTAATAACTAACAATGATGGAATTGTATATTTACTGACTATCGTAATCTATAATAGTCCACATTAAAGTAAATCCCTCACTATTCACTGGTGGTTATTCACTGTTCACTGATTTTAAGATAATACTGACTTTATCACGATAGAATTGTTTACTATTTCATGTCTCACATTTTTTAGAATTTTCTTATTGTCTGAGTTTTCTTTAACTCCAGCAATAGTCCTTAAAGCCAACCTTCCTTCGCTTTCCACTTTTCATTTTTCACTTTTCACTTTCGTTTCCGGAAGTTTTCAGAGAAATCCAATAATTTCCGTGAGTTGAGCTCAGAGTTTTTGTTCTTGCTGAGGAGAAAGTGATATACAGCAAAGCTTTTGAAGATGTGCTATTTCTTGAGTAAAATCAGTCATCGTGAGAAAAAATATAAAGTATATAAAGTATATAAAATCTTCTAAATAATTCAATCAAAAATCTGCGCTATCTTTTTCTCTATGGTCTACCATAAAAAGTCTCGTTATTTTTGACAAATAAAAAAATCTGAGTATACTTGTTGTACGGTTATGCATCAAAACACGATGTAAAGATGCTATTCGCTTCTTAATCGAAACTATCTACCAAAACGGGGGTGTGATAGACTAATAAAAAACTACCTTAAAGGTAGTTTTTTTGTGTTTTGAAAAATACTCTATTATCATTTGTGGGTATGCTTATGTCAGATATGATGATGGGATTCGTGATGATTAGGTGTAGGATGTGCATGCATATGATGCGTATGTTTTCTTTTTCTTCTTTTTTTGTCCTGGAGAAGTAATCCACCGACACCTACAAAAAGAAGTATTCCCATCAATATGATATATCCGATCATATTCCACATTCAGATAACCGTCTCTTCTTTTATCGTTCCCACGATTGGTTGTGGAATAGTGTCTTTCGTATCAAAATCAAATGGCGTATTGTTGATGGTAAATTTTATTTTGAGATTGTACGGAGAAATTTCTCCAATTTTTTTGGTAATCACCAAGAGATCTCCTTCTAGAATTTTACGCGTTTCTACAAAAGTATCCTTGTACGACAATATATTTGAAATATCTCAAGTAATCACTACCTCCTGATCTCCAGATGAAATATTTTTTACTTTAATCTGTACTACATAGGTATTGTCTGTGCTATCTTTATAAATTCTAATCTTATGATCATTGGATATATTTTCTCCATCTACACTTGTAAACTCTGCTAATGCAATTCATGGCCCTTGTATGATTTTGGGCTTTCCAACAACTACATCTATAAATCTTGCTTTGCGCATGATGATAGAAAAGCCAGAAATAATTCTATTTTCTTCTACTACAGAATATACTATACAACCATGATACAATCCATTCATACCTGTTGCATATAATAGCTTTGCTTCTTTTTTTATTGTCTCCCCTGCCTTTATGGTAAGTAGCTGATCATAATTTGTTACATATTTTCAGAATTTCTCCCCCGCAGTATCACTTAGACATGCTTTATTTTGCTGTTGATCATTGGTAAATGTTCCATCGACGAATCAAATTTTTATCGTCACAGGGCTATTGGAATGATTGGAAAATACATAACAAATACCCGTTTCTACGCCCGCATCTATATGATAGGTCAATGCGTTTGCTGAAGTACCACAAAAATCCAATGATACATTTATTTCTTTATCAGCATATACTCATCAGAGACATAGGACCATAAGTGGCAATATTCGTAGAATATTTTTCATAGAATAGAAAAATAAATAAAGAACAGTATGGTAGTATTTTTTATAGGAAATACATAATTATATTCAACACAAATATATTATAAAGATATCGTATATGATAATATAATTATTTTCCTTCGTATATATTTTTTTTAAAAAAAATCTCCAGAATACCTGGAGACTATCTTATGAGTATTCATTTAATTTCTTTTGTGCTTCTTCCCATTCGATAATCATTGTACCAAATGATCTTTCAAACAAGATGAAGTACTGCCCATTTGCATCAACGATTCCGCCATTGTACATTACTTTGATACGTTTCTCAGCGAAAAATGTACACAAAGCAAACGCCATACCTAATCTGATATGTGAAATCTGGACTTCAGGCATATATAAAACGGGAATAGTTTTTGCTTGCAGCATCTCTTGAAATCTGCCGACCCATTCTTCATACCCACCCAATTTGTCATCAAAGAGGATATGCAAATGATTGTCCGTAGATACGCCCAATGGATCGTTTGTCATATATTCCTGTACATAGACTTTTTTTTCTGGATGCAAATATGTATCTACAAACGCTACTCCAATATCAAAATGCGAACCTTGTGATGTAGCATCATAGATAATATGCGTCTGTTTGGCAGCTATATTGGCTGTCGTATTTTGCACACATATTTCATATCCGCTTCCGGATTGGTTGGTATCCAGATGAGGGAGATGAACCTTGTATCCTTCTGATTCTAATTTTTGTTTATATACTACTAGACCCATTTTTGTAGTTTCATCTGCTTTTCTTACTGAACAGATAACAAACACTGAATTTTCTTCTGTTTTGGTTTCCATATATTTCTATTTTTGTGGTGACTTTTTTACCCTAATGTATAGTGATTATTTTATCTTGATAGTAATCGTTCCATCGATTGTTGGTTGGTCTTTATACAACACCGCAGATCTAACTAAATATGTCCCTGCTTGCGCATATACATGATTTATTGTTCCACATTCTTGCCTTGTGTTACATGTCATTGTTTTTCCGTCTCCAAAATCTCGACGAATCTCTGATGGTAACCCATTGAATTCTATTGAAAATCCGACTCTATCACCGACATTTGCTTGTTGTGCAGGATAATCAGGGATAGTAATATTTAGTGTCTGATTTGCTCTCTTAACCATAATATCATTGTCTGGTGACACTGAAACTTCACGACCTTTTTTGGTTTTTATAGTGACTACGGGATGATATATTCCATTATTATTTTTTACATCATATCTGTACGTATGAGAAATAATGGCTTCTGAAAAATCTTTTTTTATTCAACCTGTACCATCTCCAAAGTCTCGTGTAAACGACACTAATTCATCACCCGTATCATTGATCACTGTCGTGGATGCATCAAATTTTACCGTAAATGGATCTGTCCCCACAGTATCTGGAGTCACTATAAGTTTAGGGATAACGTCAGCTCTATTTACTTTTATAGGAATATTTATTTCTGTCTTTGCTCAACTTGGTGTATCTTCTACCACAAGTGTTGCTTGATGATCAGCACTATCGTCAATAGTAAATTCAAACGTATTGCCATCTATGGAGATTATTTGTTTCCCATCTATCAACACTTTTTTTGTAGCCGTTGGAATATTTGGAGTAATCTGATTAACTTGGAGTTTAATAACCGTAGGAATCTCTGTGAGTATAATTTGGCCAGATACTAACGAGACACTTCCTTTGTCCGTTACTTTTTGATATTGAGGTGATTGTGATGACTTGAAATAACTATCGTAATTTACTTGAAAACTACTTGCACCGACTTGTATATCATCACTTTCACATTGTCCTTGTTTATCGTCTTGGGTAAGAAATGTGTTTTGAATAGCATAGAGTCCACCACCAGGGAATTGGTAGGTAAATGTTCCATTATTGTTTTTTATAGTAGCAATTGATATGTCTTTATTGTTTCTATCAAGAACATCAAATTGGTAATTGGTAATTTTAATTGTTTTGTCTAAGAAATTTGTCGTCACGGTATAATTTTGCCCATCAGCTTTGGTTACAATAACTTCACAGACAGGGACATCGGATTGTTCTACTCTGATAGGGAATGTATAAATATAATTATTGAGCGTAGGAAACCTTACATATACATTATATAATTTTGCTTCATTGTATACGAATGTAGTAGAAACATTATTTTGTTTGTCTTGTGTACCATCACCATTGAAATCCCAGATGATTTTGTAATCAGTAAGCCCAAGATCTTTGAATACTGAACTCGCATCAAAGAGTACCTTGGTTGGCGCTTTCCCCACAATCATTTCTGTTTTTGCATCGTTGAATGTCAGGCTGGATTTGGTGGGATTTACGGTAATTTCAGAATCGAATATAATTGATCATCCAGAAAATGTTTTTTGAAGTTTTTCTGAAGTAGGGATATTGGTATAACTCGTCTCGAGATTGAGAGAATATTCACCCTTTTTGAAATATACACACGATCAATCAAATTGTGATGTAGTAAAATTCAGCTTAAGTTTTTGTCCGTTTCCACAATCTAAGAGCATTTCTGTAAACGTCACTTGTCCGAGTGGTGGCATTATTTGTGCATTGAAATAATTGGTATTGAGTGTATAATACATTGTAGCTGGTGCGATAAGCTTCAAATCAGTTGTAGTACGAGTATATTTTATACCGTCTTTCAATTGGAGATATGGCATGATCAGTTTATCGCTATCTAGAATATTGTCCACAGAAAAATTTCTCACCATAGTAATCACTTTTGCTCACAGTACGATAGCAACGATAAACACAATAAATCACAATATTGCTCCTACAATATATCCTACTTTTGATTTATTTTTGACAGAAATCAATCTATAGAGATTAACGATAAGAAGCCCTATACCCAGAAACGTCAAAAGTCCAAAAAATATCACGGAAAATGTTTGTAATAATGTTTTGGTAGTATTTGGGTCCAATCCTACACTTGTAAGTTGTGTCGGATTATTCATGAGATTATAAAATACCAATGATAATCACCCTACAACAATCATAAATAATATTCCACAGCCAACTAATATTGTTTGCATAGAAATTTTTGATGAAGGCTTGGTGATATTTGCTGTCTGGACTGGACGAACTGGTGCTTGCTGGACAGGCGCCTGCTGAAATGGAAATTGGGGTATTGTTGCTGTCGGAACTGGTGGTGGTGTAGGGACGCTTCCCGCTTGTAGTATCGGTGTATTTACTTGTGGCGGAACTGCTTGTGGAGGTATTACTTGCGGAATCTGATCGACCATCATGTATAACTAACAACTAAAAATTAACAAAGACAATTAATGGATCACTTACAGATAGATACATTAATTTTTTTGTTGTTTGATAGTACATATGTAACATTTGAGCTTCAAAATTCAACATTAGTTGTATGTTTCTTTATTATAGATACTACGTCATTTTTTATAAAAATAGCAAGTGTAGTTACCTTGAATTCTCAACCGAAAAACGACTTTTGTGAAAAATATTCTTGGTGAGTGTGTGAGTTTTGACCTTTATTCATAAGGGACTATGGATGAGCTAACTATCTTTACGTTTTTATTAACGATATTGTTTGATCAGTTCTTTTACTGTAGTGTTTCGAGAAAATTCTTTGTAAGGAAGTGTATATTCTGGGTTTTGTATCCATTGATCACGTTCGAGAATTGCTTGAATAATTTCTCTCTTGGAAGCAGGAGCAATAAATTTTACATTACCTCGAACAACTTCAGGGATAGAAGCAATAGACGTTGTGAGGAGTGGTTTATTCATCGCTACACTTTCTGTATGGACGGATCAAAATCCTTCTGATAATGATGGTGCAACAATCATATCGGAGCTTGCAATCAAGGTACGGAGATCTTCTTTTTCAAAGCCATCAAAAATCTGAACAGAAGATCAGAGATGATATTTTCTTATTTTTTCTTTGATATATGTAGTTCTTTTGGAATCGATGAGATTGAAAACAAAGAGTAATTTTGCATCTACAATCACAAGCTCGGGCAAAGCACGAACTAAATAATCTAGTCATTTTGATTTCCCTGCGTGGCCATAATACGTAATTATAAAGCGATTATTTCGTCCATATCTATTTTTCCGTGTCTTGATATCAAAGGGAGATACTTCTTCAGGATTTCGAAAATTTGTATCTACACCGTTGTGTATCATAATAATTTTTTTGTCTGGAATACCATATACCAATCTCACAGAATTCATGGTATATTGTGACACACAATGATATACATCATACGGAAAATAAAATATAGTTTTCTCAAATAATTTATAAAGACACCCCTTCCATCGTCCCTTGTATGACATTCGAAGTTTTCAGAAAATTTCATGAACGGTAAGAATCACTCTTTTGTGAAAAATCTTTCCAAGCAATGAGGCAGGAATAGCTCATCAGTAGGTACTTGTATGAATCACAGAAATATCTGGATTTTTTTTGATAATTTTAATCCCTTTACATAATGCCCAAAATATAAAACTGATTCTACTCTTTCCGATTCTATAGATATGAAATCATTCTTTATGTTCTTGTGTGGGTAGCTTGCTATCGAAATGACTTGTTATGATAGAAATCGTATATCACTTGGTCAATAAACGAGAAATAATAGCTTCAAATACCGTTTCCGATCAGCCTTTATGAGGTAAATAATAATCTAGAACAAATAAAATATGTTTATTCATATATTCCTATATTACATAAATATCATGTACAATCTTTTTGTAGTTTTTTACTATTTTAATGCAAACAAAAAAAACTTGTACTATTTGATTTGTCATATTTTTGTATGTAGAAAAACATCATTCAGTATTTGATGTATCGAATTTTTATGTTAGGAAAAAAATCCCGTAAAATTTGATTTATCAAATTTTCATAGCATAGAAAAAAGTCCCGTAAAATTTGACAAAAATCACATTTACGGATATAATTGAATGAAGCCTAAACGGTGAAATAAAAAATTTATTTTATGGTTTACGCGCTTTATCATCTTATATCTGAATGAAAAAACAAAAGAAATTACAACTTCATCAGAGAATCCATCATCATCTGGTAAAGCATTTTCATAGACACATACATAAGGTGTTGCATATTATACGTCATATGCATCATCATGTTTTTCATTGTTTAGAACTTATTGTTCTCACTACTATTGCTATTATATCATTTAGTTCTGCAAATCTTACTGGACTCAACCAAGATTTATATAGGAATAATGATAGTGAAGTTGCCCAACATTTACTTATGGCTATACAAAATCCAGCTACATCACTAAAACAATGAAATATTATTTCGATATGGAGTATGGATACAAATATAGATAATACTTTTGCAAAATGATATTGTACCTATGGAGCAGCAAGAATTTCTCCAGAATTTTTTCCCTTTATAGATGAAAACACCCAACAGAGAACGTGGTGAGGAAATGCTGTCGATCGATGTAAAAATGCATCAGATACCTGATATAAAATTTGAGTGACACCAATTCAGTGAGCATTGATAGTATATAATGCATGAGGAAAATTTTGAACATATGGACATGTAGGAAAGGTAATCCATTATGATAAAACACTCAAAAAAATTATTGTAAGAGATATGGCACGAGTAGGAATATGAAGCATGACTGATCGTCGAGAAGATCTCACTACAGCGAATGTAGAATGTTATATTTATAATAGCAGAACAAGTGTCCCAGATACCATAACTACGGGTAGTACAACAGGTATAGATATTCCTATCTTACCCATAATCACTACATGAATAGCATTACATACGGGAATACTTTCTACAGAAGTTCATAATGCTGATACAGGTCAGACTACACCTTCCACGGATATTACTCCAAAACCTATAGATATACCTACACCGATTACTCCTACTGTTCCGGTGATAGTTACTCCCCCACAAGCCCCTGTGATTGTTTCTCAGGGATCAATTGATAAAAAACTATCACTTACCTCGGATAATTTAAGTGATATCGCACAACATTTTTTGACTCAAAATGAGATTACATTTACTTTGGTATCCAAAACACCACTCATACTTGGTGAAGTAGCAACACTTACGCTTGAAATCAAAAATAAAAATGGACAACCCTATGATGGATTACTTCCTTTCTCATTTACGATACTTTCAACGAATGATAATGTCCAAGCAAATGTTTCTACACTCCAAATGATTAGTAATGGCTCTGTAGATATTTCTATCCTTGGTCAAAAAATCTGAACATCAAGTGTTATAATCAATATGGATGATACCAAAATAGGTGAATTTAGTATAGAAGTACAATAACTGAAAACACTTTTTATTAAGTAAAAAAAGCCTCTGAAATAATTAGAGGTTTTTTAATATATAGGTAAAGTTGCTATACTGATTGTTTTTTAACCTGCCTGTGGTAGGCGACAAGCTTTCCCCTGAGGCAGATTAAAAATCATCAACATAACCATACCCGTAGTCTTTGTGATATAGAGGCCACGGGTAATTTTTTATAATAAGCAAAGCTATACAAAAACTTATTATTCTATTGCTTCAATTGCTGCATCAGCTATTGCTTCAGCTGCATTTTCTTCTATCTCAGTTTCTACAGCTATAAGTGCTTCATCATCAAGAACCTTCTTTCCCATCCTCATTTCTTTGATCTTGTTTTGGATATCTTTTTCTATACTAGCTCTTGTCTTTGCATCACTATCTAACGCAGCTACAAATTTTTCTTTTCATTGAAATTTTTGTTTGCCGAAGGTATAAAATGCTCATGCTCTATCTACCAACTTGAGTATACTTGCTGCTTCTACAATATCCATCGTTTTATCATATCATACTCCCCACTTAACTGGTAATTCTGCTGTCTTGAATGGTGCTGATATTTTATTTTTTGAGATCTTAATTTTTGCCAAATATCCAATCTGCTCTTTGTCCAAAAGTAATTTGTCTCCTCTACGAATTTCTACTCTTTGTGAAGCAAAGAACTTGAGTGCATTACCTCCCGGCGTTGTTTCTGGGTTACCAAACATCACTCAAATTTTCATACGGATTTGATTGATAAATACGCAGGTTGTTCCTGTCTTTGCAAGAACTCCTGATAATTTTCTGAGCCCTTGAGACATCATCCTTGCTTGTAATCCCATATATGAATCACCCATATCACCTTCTACTTCAGCTCTAGGAACTAATGCTGCTACAGAATCAATAACAATCAACCTCACAGCGCCAGATTTTGCTAATTCTTCTGCAATCTGCAATGCTTGTTCTCCAAAGTCTGGTTGTGACAGTAAAAGATTATCTACGTCTACTCAAAGTTTTTTTGCATATTGTGGATCGAGTGCGTGTTCTGCATCTATGAACGCACAAGTTTCGCCTCTTTTTTGGATCTCCGCAATCGCATGAAGTGCGATGGTTGTTTTACCAGATGATTCTGGACCATAAATTTCCACCACCCTTCCTTCTGGATATCCTCATCCTAAGATAAGATCAAGTACATACGATCAACTGTGAAATGTACTTACAAGACCTACATTTGCATTATCCCCCATTCTCATAATGGCACCTTTTCCAAATTGCTTTTCAATACTCTTGAAAGCTTCTTGCAATTCTTGTTTTTTTGTTGTCATACTCTATTGCGATAAGATTATAAAACGAATTTCTAATTTTCAATTTCTAATTATGATAGACAGGTCGATATAACTATACTTTGTTTGCGATAAAGATCGGATAACTAAAGTATGTGATATTTCGAACAGGTTTACATCAACGAAATCAATATTAATAAATTTTTACAAAAAATCAAGAGATTTTTTTCGTATGCTTACCTATATTTTCTATGTCTGTCAAAAATATGATTGATTTTGTCAAAATTTACTTGACACTGTCAAAGAGATAATTATACTGACATTAATATATAGTATATGTATTTTATTTTCTGACCCATTACCATGAAGGAATTAGATAATATCCAAAGATCTCTTATTGCATTTTTCAAAAAAAATACCAATCAAGAATGAATCACCCTGAGAGAAATAGCTCATAATATTTGAGCGGGACATCCACAGACGGTATTGAATAAATTAAATCAATTGGTTTTGAAATGATATTTTGTAAAAGATGATCAAGGATATAGATTAATCAGAGAGAGCATCACGGATAGTTTACATGATATTGTCCAGCTTCCCATCTATGGATTTGCTCAATGTGGAAACAAAGGAAAAAGTGTCGTCGATGAATATTCTCAAGAAAAAATTCCTGCAACGATAGCCATGCTTGGCGTCAAAGATGTCAGTAAATGTTTTTTTGTCAGAGCAAAAGGGAATAGTATGGAACCAAAAATACAAGATGGCGATTTGGTTTTGATCAAACAACAAGCAAGTTATGATATCAATGATTATGTTTTCGTCGTACACAATGATCTTCCGAAATTAAAAAAAATCATCCAACAAGATGGTAAACGGCTTTTGGAGTCTGTTAATAGGTTTTTTGATAATGTAGAAGTTAGTAAATATGATGAAACCAAAGTTATCGGTGTAGTAAAAAAAATTATCAAGGATATCTAAACTATCTTTTATGCCAGCAATACTTTTTCATCTATATGACTTAGCACATTAGCTGCCACCATATCTTTTGTGACCGGTAATACTGCCATCGGATTAAGATATTCTCTGGCAAAATATTCCATATCATCATGATCAAATTTACCCTTTCTAATCTCCAAATGGAGATGGGTTCCCGTACTCGATCAAGTACTTCCCATGAGTCATATCTGTTCCGATTTTTTTATGGTATCTCATTTTTTCCGTTCTGTACCATCGGCTTTTTGTGCGGGTTTGGACATGTGTCCGTAAAGGACTCTATATCAGTTTTTCAATTTCACTTGCATATAATTTCCATATCAGCTGAATCCTGTAGTATTACCAAACCCTACTGATTCTATGGTTGCATCAGCTATAGATAAGATTGGTGTCCCTTCTGCAGCTGCTATATCTACTCCTTTGTGCATATGAGTTCACATACCTTCTATCGTTCTCATACCTACAGGAGAATTTATTTTTGCATTTGGAACTGGATACACATAATCATTTCTCTTGATTTCGGATTCTTCAAAAGAATTCTCCGCTGCGATTCCTCACACTGCTCATGCTCACGCTACCGTAGCCGTATTTATAGCTTCAGTAGTGGTTTTTGCAGCAGTTTCTGTACCGGTTTCAATAGTAGGATCGGTACCTGCCTGAATCTGTGTCATAAGTTCTTGGAGTTTTGCTTCGTCATTTTTATTTTGCATAATCAGTGCTTTCATCTTTGATAAACTTTTTTTGTCGTAAGCTAACATTGTTCATCCACTTATTTGTTCTATAGATTTTTTTTTGATATTTTTTCGGATAGTTGTAAATATATCTTTTTTGTCTTTACCTGTTGTTTCTGTAGTCAAATATTCCAATGCTTCTTTTTGGAGAGGATTGAGACTTACTCCAGCTGATGCTCAAGCTCCAAGAAATCCTCATTTTTGTTTGTCGAGAAAATTGAGATATGCTTCAGCCAACTGCTGTTTGGTATCTTCTATAGTTTCTTTTGATGATTCTGGTGCATTGTTGGTTGTTGGTTGTGCTTTCGGTGTCTCTTGATTTTCTACCATATTTGAAGCAAGAAGATAAAACTACGTAATGGAATTTATATAGGCAATGATTTCTGGCTTAACATCATTGTTACTATCCAAAATACTAGGGTAGATTTTTTTGATAGTATCGATACTAAGGACTTTTGTATCTACTCAACTTTTTGATCTATAGATTCCATAATCTATTCACGATCGCATTCTCGAACCGAAATAAAAATCTTTGACTCATGGATATTTCTCTTTAAATCGATTCATAAGATTTGCCGTCATGACTAATTCTTCTAGTGTACTAAATCTGGTAGTAAGTCCATCTATCATCAACTTGGTAGCATCGATCTTCGTTGTTTTGTCCCAGCTTGTGAGAAGATTGGTTTCCGGATCGAATTTTATTGATCATCTACCAAGCCAAATTTTATCGGTACTGTTTGTCTTTTCTATCGTTTTCTGGACTTCATTGGTTGTAATTATTGTGGTTTCGTTTTCTTTGCTTACCGGCTTGATTTTAACCTTATTTGCATCGACTGCTTTTGTATCTATTTTAACGGATGATTCATCGAAATATGCTTTAATGTCAGCATTGATAGCTACCCTCGCATCGACAACTTTTTCTATCTGTTCTAATCTATTTCGTTCTTCCTTCTTAAACAGACGTTTGTATTCAAATCATTTTCTTTCTCAGTGTACAATACTAGAAATATTTCCCTGTGTGTCAAATCCCATCACCTGAGCCTCCAAGACAGATTTTACTATTTGCTTCACCGCCCAGATTGCTTTTTTCTTATCTGCATCTTCTGATGATTTTGCTAAAGTAGGAATATCTTTACCATCTATTTTGTAACGTCCCAATGCTGCAATAAATATCTTCTTCTGGTTTTCAGAGAACGATTCCTCTGCTCACTTTATCACCCCTTTTTCAATAGTTATATCTTTCAATTGTGCCGTATACATATCAACTTCTTTGAGATATTGGACATCGTTTAAATTATTTGTCCGACTAAATTTGGATATTTTCATAAGCAGACCTATATATGTATTTTCGAAATAATCATGATATTCTTGGTATTTTGTATCTAATTGAGATTTTGCTACTGCTGGATCAAGTGAGAGTAGAGAAAGTCTGAATTTCTCCCAAGCATTGATTTTCTCTCTGTATGTCTTGAGATATTCTGCAGAAATATTCAGATCATTATTATTGAAATCAATAAGGTTCTCGAATTTCGTTTTGGCGACATCCACATAATCAATATATTTCTGTGCATTTTCTGGAAGCTTTGTATCACCTTCAACATATTCTTTGGTAATATTTGTTTGCGTCTGGGAGAAATGAAATGGTTCATCTATATTGGATTTGAGTGCACATGCGATAATAGCATTATCTTTATATTTAAATACATATCCCTCAAGATTTCCAATTCATGCTTTCTTTGCCTCAATAATCAGATAATATGGGATTTCTATATATCATTGTTCTTTCTCTTTGGACTCTACGGTTTCTCATTTTTCATTTTCCGTTGTAGTAATTGGTACTTGAAGTGAATGTGTTTTGATATACATTATGACATCAGTTTCCGTCTTCTTTTTGTTTGTCAGTATTTTATATGTCAGCTCTTGTTTGATGATTTTTGTAAATTTTGATTCTATCTCATTCATAAGCTCATTGTCCACATTTCACACTTTAGTTTCTATAAATGGCTTTCTTTGGTGTGTAGTTGTAGAATTTCCCGACATAGGATCAGAGGTGGTTGTTATATCTTCATAAAACCGATTATCGATAATGGTTTTTACTTTTGTGTCGATGTTTGCATCAGTAAGATCTTGTATAGTATCTACATCATCAAAACTGAATGGAAGATTATGTCCCATGCTTGCTTGAATATGCCATTTTTCGTCATAATATAACCCATTCATATCTTTTTTGTCTTTGGAAAAATACGTTATCAGCGATTTTTTATCGTTTTTGCCGGTATATCCATAAATTTGCTTTGCTAGCTGGTAAAGCACGTTCTGTGATGTTATATCAGAGACCTCTAGATTTTCATCAGCGCTTTTTCTGTAATTATTCTGCAAAAATAGTTGTTTGGTTTGCTCTGTATTCAATACCATGGTCTTGGCATTTTTATCATCCATATTGAGTAGCCATCGATGAAGATATTTGTAATCAATAAAATCAAAACTATACTCTCCTATATTGATACTCGATTCGTCGGGAACACCAAACGATAAGTACGCATAATATTGTTCTATCAATTCGATGTTTTTGAGTACCGTCTGACATTGGATATAATCAGGGTCCGTGGATTGTACTTGTTCTATAGTAGGTTTATAGAATTCAGCTCATTTATATAATTCCCAAAATTTATTAGGATTCTTGGCATAAAGAGTATCCAATACGGTAAATTTCTTTTCATCCACTGATAAAGAAGTCTTTAGTGTTTCTCTATATCCCTTTTTATTTGCCTCGAAATCTAGCGTATCTTTCCATTTTCCTTCTGCTTTCATGGTAGCATATCCTTTGGATTCTGCTAGGATCTTGGATATATAGTATAATCACTGTGATGTCTGCATTGCTGTCTTGATTTTTTCTTTTTGATGTTCTTTGGTAATATATTCCATCCTGCTTGCAATCACTACATTCATCGCCGTATTCTCTTTGGTATATTCTGCTTTCTGTTCTGTCGTTAAAAGTTTAAGAAATTCATTTTCCTTCTTACCAGACATCTTATATTGTATCAATGTAGGAAATTTTCGTGTCCCAGTCTTTTCATCTTTTTCATCGAATTCTTCTATATATATCAATCCTTCCCGTGCATCTTTGAGTGTTGTCATTTTCTGGTTTGCATCAACCTTGTCGGATAATGTACTAGTCAATTTTTCGCCTAAGCTCACATTACCATATACTAAAGAATGTGTCGTCTGTAAGATTGCTTCTTTGATCTCTGTTTTGCTTTGTTTGATATAATCTTCTTTATTCTGAGCAAAAAAATCGACGACATTATAATAATATTTTTCTGCACCTGCTTCCACTCACTGGAATGCAGCAGCTACTATGAGTCCCACCGCCATGCCTATAGGTCAACCGATAGATCATGCTTCTGCACCTGCCAAAAGCGTTGTCGTAGCTTCACAAGCTACATTCATCGCTAACAAAGATATAATATTATTCCACATTTTAAAATCAGCCAGATTGTATTTATTTTCTGCTCTCAATTTATTGGTTTTGGCTATGATATCAGCTTCATTTTTTTCATCTTCCATCCATTTAACCGAGAGACCTATGAATATCAAATCAATTACTCAGAACATTTTAAATCACTTCATTACCAAGTTCAATCATTTACTTTGACCAAATACATTGAGCATCATACTTACCACAGTTTTGTTTTCTCCTTTAGCTAAATATTTCAAGAGATCCGTAGGAATAGACTCAGTTACTCATTTACTTTTTAATAATGTTTTGATAGCATCAGTATCTTTCATTGTAGAAATCTCTTTGATGGTCGTTTCGTCTAAACTCTGTAATTGTTTTGCTAGCTCTGAAGAAATATCCAGATTCTTCAATGCATCATTGGGAAGGATATTTCCCAATCTGCCCCAATCTTGGACTGCAGAAAGTGTATTCTTATCCAAATTATTTATAGTCTCTTGAAAATCTGCTGCCGATTCCTTGAAATTATTTTGCATCTTCGATGTAAAATGTCCATTGACGCTTTTTTGATTCAATTCAGTTTTAATATCCCCCATCTGAGTTTTAACTTTTTCTACATCTGCTTCACTGACCGTTCTTTCTTTTTCCGCAGCATTTTTTATCTTTTCCAATCATTTATATCCTCACTTAGTTATCGTAATTCATGTGCCAGCAATTATGGCAGCATCTCTCGTAGAATGTCTTTGATTGTTATTTTCTTTTGTGGTAGTATCGTTATCTGTTTTGGTAGTGCCATTATCTTTATCCCCTGTTTTGTCCTTATCTGACGTTTCATCCTTATCCTTTTTTTTATCATTATCTGCTGTCTTATCTTTATCTACTGGTGCCTTTTTTCAGGTAATCACTTCAGTCTTGAGTGTTTCTAATTCTTCCTTTGTTTTTTTAATTGCTAGAATTTCTTTTTTTTCTTTGACAAAGGCATAAATCTTTTCTGCGGTTGCTGGACTCAAAAAATCAATGACATTTTTCCATACACCTAAATTTTCTATATCATCGAATTTATCACCTACATCTTTATCAGAAACTATTATATCCTTGATTTTTCCTTCAATGGGTAAAATTGTCAAAGATTTGAACCAGCCAAGTTCATCCTTGAAGGTCTTGATATATTGTTCCGCTATTTCGTTTTTCAAGCCTACCACTTCCATACCCTCTATTGTCATAGCTATAAAATAAAAAGTAAATTATCTTAATCTCATGAACGCCTTGAGGAGTGATTCCAAAACCTCATCAAACTTCCCTCATCCGGCTAGAATCTTTTCAACATTTGCTCCTTCCTTATCAAAGAGTTTTATCACATTTTCAACTTCAGGTACTTTGACTTTAAATTTTTCTAATTCTGCTATGTTTCACTCAGTAAGTGCCTTCATCAAGTCTGCATCTTTTGCTGCCGTATCCCAAGTTTTTACTACATCTTCCATACATCCAGGCACTGACTTTATATTCTTATATAATGATTCGAATCATTTGAGTTGATCTTCCGTCATCGTTGCTGCGGTACTTTCTATATTTTTCAAACTCGTTACTTGTTTCTCTATATTTGCTTTAGCTAATCTTTCAGGAGCATCATTATTGGTAAACAGTCCCTTCTTGGTATTGAGTTCGGTGATACGTGATTCCATCTTGGTAGTGAAGTCTGCTAATTGTATTGTTTTTGTTTCTTCTAGAATAACTTTGGCTGTAGGATCTTGTTCCTTCCAAAGTGTCTCTGCATATTTATAATCTAATTTTTGTAATTCTGCTTGATTACCATCGAGCTTAGCATATTCCGCTTTGAAGGTACTTACACTTCAATTTTCTGCTGTACAAGGATAATCTTTATAAGTTCCATCATCAAACTTTTTTACTATATCAGCTGTCTTGCTGTTAGGATGTGCTTCAGATACCTTGTATGCAATCTTAGTCTTTGCTTCTGCCGCATCAGCTAGTTTAAAAATATCTGAAGTTGCTTGTGTTGGTATTGTATTCACTACTACATCCCCTCCAGCAACTGCTTTTTTGACCTCATCGATCTTTGAAGCAACTTTGGCTGGATCACTCAAGATAGAAACATCCTTACCTAAATCTTTAGCCAATTGATTGATTTGTTTAGGTGTTAATCCTTTGATATCTATAGCATCGATATTTTTTGTTATAAGATCTATATCGTCCATACTTTTGAATTGTGAAGATTCGAATAGATTCTTACAGAATGTCTTTGTATCTCAAGAAAGCGAGGTTATTTTTGTATCGTATGTATTTAATTTTACTGCTAAATCTCAAAAATTCATATTCTTGGTATTTTTCACTATCTTCCTAATATTATCACTATCAAAATATTCTCTGATTAACATTGCCTGATTTTTTGTAACATTTAATTCTCCTGCAATCCGATCGTTAAACAATTCTGTTCTCTTCCATGCTCATTTTCTATATTCAAATACGTCATGAGCTTCCTTTCACGGTATCTTTCCTGCTTTGAAATCATTACTAAATTTAGTGAATCAATATTTACTCTCGGTATATACCCTCATTTTTAATCGTTTGTTTATACCCAATCCATTGTTTACATTTACATTTCTTATAATAGGATTTACTGTTATTCCTTTTAAAGCACTTAAAGGTACTGAGACAATCCTATTTACTACTGTTCTTACTCATGCATATCTAGCATATAGAAATCATGTACCCATAATAACGTATCATGTAAATGTATGAGTTAATTTATAGAATCTACGCTCTATCCATATTCCTGATGTTTCTCAGAAACTTTTATCTCCGTCTTCTTTGTTTTTTGTTTCTAAATCCTGTAATATCTCGTTTTCCTTGTTAAAATAATCATTCATAGCTTTTTCGAAATTTGAGATATCTTCTTTTGTAAGAGTTTTTTTATTTATTTTCTCCATAAATTCAAAATTTGCTTTTTTAGATTCCTTCACCATAGTATCCATATGTATGGTTTCCATTACTTCCTCTAGATCCTCAGCTTTCCCATTCCATAATTCATCAAGATTTAGTATTCATCGACAATTTGCCATCTTTTCTAGAATATTTCTATGTAATAGTCATTTTTTTAGGTATGCTCAAAATCTGTCTGATACCCCATTGAGCTCAGTCAATAAAACATCGTCTTTGTTTATATCCGGTGAATTTTTAGCCCTCTCCCAAATAGTCTTATCTGTAACAATTTCATCTTTTCTTTTG
Source organism: uncultured Candidatus Peribacteria bacterium (assembly GCA_964613015.1). Taxonomy (GTDB): domain Bacteria; phylum Patescibacteriota; class Gracilibacteria; order Absconditabacterales; family Absconditicoccaceae; genus CAJBLF01. Next base: position 20,237 of record CAZTFP010000006.1, read on the forward strand.
TGAACTTCTGTAGTGACGGCTAATGTAGTTTCTGAAGGAGAATGATTGTAAATATTTTCTCATTCTAGCGTATCTACAATAGAATCACCACTTTTTAGTGTTGCTATTTTTTTATTACTAAAATCCGCCTCTATCCTTTCTTTTATAGTATCCTTATTTTTATCTAAAGAATCTTGAATATCTTGCTCTGTAGGATTTGTAATATTTTTGTGGGCTAATTCTTGGATAGCATATTTTCTTGCTAATTGATCTTTTTTATCGCTTAGATATCTTCTTACCATAGCATATTTTGTCATAAGATTTCCTATTTGTTCATCTCTCGTAGCATCTGGTGTCTGTGCCCATTTTTGAAATTCTTCATTGGGTTTTCAATCACTTCCAAACATTTTATTTGTAAGTCATTTTATAGCTCATACCATTGGTTTTATAAGATAGCCGATTGCTTTCTCTCATAACCCTTTAACCATGTCTCGAAGTTGTCCTCCTGTATTCTTCCACTTATCTGTTATATAATCATTTGATAATATTTCTCATACATTACCATATGCACTATCTAACATAGCAGGAATAGCTCATTTGGGAATTGTTATTTCCTCATGTTTTTCATTCTGAAGCGTTCATAAGGAATCTGTATTTCAGATTCATTTTCGAAATTCATCTACCGTACCTCAAAATTTTTCATATTTTGGCTTTAATGCTACATCTACATTCTTCTCGTATCGAGACTTTATATCTTCCGGATTTGTCTCATTTCTTTTATCCCAGTTAAACATATCTGTCATTCACCGTCTGCCACTTACCAATCCATGAATCACATAATATATTCATCCTCATATACCAACCACTTTAATAACATTCCATGCTTTACCCCAGAAACTTTTCTTTTCTGTAGTTTTACCATCCTTATCTTTATCATCACCTTCTGATTTCTTTTTTTTCTTGAACCATCCTGCCATCCATCCAATCAATAATCATGCTCAGACAACTATACCTCACGTTTTCCATGGATTCTCTTTGGCTCGTTCCCATGTTTTATTTGCTACATTCGTTATCTTTTCTCAGAAAGTAAGTGTTGGTATTACTAAGGCATTCAACTGTTTTTTATAATCATCAAGATTTTTCAACTCTGTTTCCTTTTGAGTCTTTAACGCTGTTTTCATAGTTTCGTCAGGTATATCGTCAAATTTGAAATCAGTCCATACTTTTTTTATTTTGTCTATGATTGTTTGAATTTCCTTTCTTTTATTCTCTATCACTGCTTTTTTGTCTGCGATATTTTTCTCTTTTGTGGTTTTTTCTGTTTCGGTGAGCGTACTTTTGATCTTATTATACTCATCTATGAGAGTCTGTAACTCAGTCACCATGATCTTCATCTCTGCAATACCTGTAGTAATATTCGTCATGTCCACCGTATTATCTATAGACGTCTTTGCTACTTCTGGAGTTGTAACGCCAGCTTTAAGTGTTGCGAGTTCTGTTTTTGATGAATCCAAAGCCTTCAGCATCTCTTCATACGTATCTATTTCTGATTGAAGTTTGATTACCTCAGCTTTTGAAATTGCATCAGTCTTTCCTTCAAGCGCTTTCAACTTCTTATTCGCGTCTTCTTTTGCTGTCTTGACTTCATCCAAAGTCGTTTCTGTTTTAAGTGCTGCTGCTTCAGCTTTAGTCTTTTTGAGCATTTCATCGGTCTGTTTTTTGGCTTCGACCAAATCTGCAGCAACTTGATTTACCTCTGTCTGCAAGGTCTCAACATTTTTGTTTTGAGCTACCATAATATTCTTATAAAATTTAAAGGTCATAAAATACATATATAGTATATCCATAATCACGTTTTTTTACAAAAAAAAGTCTTCCTGAACGATAGGAAGACTTGACATATTTTCTAAGTATATTTAATTAGACTATTTTAGCTAAGGTCTCGAAAAAAATTGTTATATCTTGCTCATCAGTATATATATATCCACTCATCCTACAGGTTCCTGGTTTTTCGAAACGTTTGTGAAGTGGATATGCACAGTGACCACCACAACGAATTGCGATATTCTGCTCTGCAAATGTTTCGCCGATATTGTTAAAATTGGAATTATTGGCGAGTATGAAAGAGAATACGGCTACCCTATCCGTGGTTAAGGGTCAGAGAATCTCTACTTTATCTTTGAATTTTGAAAATCCATCCAGACACAATTTCACGAGTTTTTGTTCATGTTCTCGAATTTTTTTCATTCATCAGATAGATTGTATATATTCTAGTGCTTTCGAAAGCGAAACAGCTCAGATGATATTTGGTGTCCCAGCCTCGAATTTATCGGAATTTCCAAGTAAAGTATGTCCCTCTGTACTGACATCTTCTATAGTTCATCCTCAACGAATAATCGGAACTAACTTTTTGATCCATTCTTTCTTCAAATAGACAACGCCAATTCCTGTATACGCCATCATTTTATGTCCGGTAAATACTAGACAATCGCAATCGATATCTTGTACATCTACGGGAAAATTTGGTACGGACTGAGAACCGTCCACAAGAAAAAACGTATCATCGCGAAGTTTGGATTGTATCTTTTTGACGTCATAAATTTTTCCCGTAACGTTTGAAACATGTGCTACAGATACGACTTTCACTTTATCGCTATATTTCTGATCAAAATCATCTCGATCGATCTCGTATTCGTCGGTAATAGTGAAAAACTCTATAGTGAATCATTTTCTCTGCGCTAATATCTGTCGAGGAAGAATGTTGGCGTGATGTTCTCGAATTCCGAGAAGAACAACATCTCATTTCTGCAAAATATCACTAACGACTAGTGACTGAGCGATGAGATTAATTCCATACGTTGAATTGTAACTGTAGATAATTTCACTCGCTTTGCAGTTGAGTAATTCACCTACAAGTTCCTTGGAATGATGATATGCTTCTTCAGATTTTTCAGATAATGAATAGAGTCACCTATGGATATTTGCATATGACGAAGCAACAAATTCAGAAACACCATCAATTACGTATTGTGGTTTTTGTGTCGAAGCAGCGTTATCCAAAAAGACTAATCAAGGGTTGTTTGCAAAGATAGGAAAGTCGGATTTTAGCATACTAATTTGTTAAATAACTAAAGTTATTTCTTATTGAAAGAGAGAAAGATTGAGCATGTAAAGATGAATATTTCAATATTTCAACGTTTCAATGTTTCAACGTTTCCATATTTCAATATTAATATACTGTTTTGTCTTGTTTTTCAGTCCATTCTTTGAATACTGCTAATGCCTCATCATGCAGCATTTGTTCTACAGGAATAGCTCTCTGGGTAAAGTCCTTTTTAATATCTTCATGAAATGCACTATCATCGAATCAAATCTCTGCTGCATCGTGTTCTGTATTTGCATAATAAATTTTTTTTATTCTTGCTCGAGAAATTGCTCCATAGCACATCGGACATGGTTCACAAGAGGTATATATTTCACAATCCTGCAAATCAAATGTTCATAAGTTTTTACATGCATCACGAATAGCGACAACTTCTCCATGAGCGGTCGGATCATTGCTTGATGTCACTTGGTTTCGGCCTCTACCTACAATTTTACCATCTTTGACGATAACTGCACCGAATGGTCATCAGGCATTTTTTTGCATATTTTCTAGTGATAATGCTATTGCTTCTCTCATAAAGTCTTCGTGTACCATGATGTACCATCTAAAAATGTAAAACAGTAGCTTAGTATATTTTGTTATTTTGAAATTTTTCTTACGATTACCTTATCTTTTTCTAAACTTCAGAGATCGATATCTTGCAGTTGATTATAGTCTTTATAATATTTTTTGAGTAATTCATAGTTTCTAATCTGATTGCCAATATCTCCGCCATTGTTGATGTAAAATTTTTTGCCATCCAGATAGACGATGGATTCTTCTCATCATGGTAAATATTCTATATGATCAAGTCAGAGAAATCATTGATACAATAGCGATATTTGTTGTACCAGTCATGATGCTGATTGCCTGTAGAATAGTCCAGATAATGAATTCATTCCACTGAGATAGGCAGGTAAATCCAGAATATGTATTCCGTGGGTTATTTTGTTTCATGAATATACTTGTAATAATGTAGTACCAATAAGCGCAAATCTTACGTCTTGGTTTCTGATTATCATATCTATGGGTCTAAACGTTAATTTAACCGATACCGTATTGGATGATGTATATCCAATAGCTATATCGCTCACCATAGGATAGATTGATGTGATATCATTGAGTATCCTAGACTTGTATAACTTTACCACATAATAATTTTCTCCTTTAATCCATGTACTTATACGTTTATAGAGATACGGTTCATCATACCAAGCAATATCTCATGAATCATAGAGTACTCTTTTGATGGTATATTGGTGATTGAATATTGAACTTTTGAGCAAATAAAATCATCCGTATATCAGAGCAAAAAGAATGAATATCAGTCGAATTATTTTTATAGAAAAAAAATGAAATCAGCGTTTGATTTTCTTTTTATCTGAAGCTATAGGGGTATATGTTCTGTGGATTTTTTTTACTTTTCTGGGAACTACAAATTTTATCATACTGACTTATATAACGATAAACTGAATTACTCTAGTATGGTATCCCTTTCACACATTGCTTACTATTCTCACATATATTCTGATACAAACAGTTATTTTATGAAATATATATAATAAATGATATACGTCAAAATCGATCAAAAAACAATTCATCAGGCAACTTCGAGTGGAGTATGTCAGATTCTTTCTTTGAGGATTTCTTTTTCTTGTTTTTGTAAAATAGCTTGGAGTTCTAATCTCAAATCATTGATATAATGTGCGTGTTGTCCAGTTTCGTATCTGAGATTCATAGCATCGTATGCAAATAAGACACTGAATGCAAACGCTGTAGCGAACAGAACACTACTGAAACCATATTGTAATCGTACCAACATCGTCACACTACTTGCTAATCCACTATGAAATGAGGGAAAACCACCAGAAGCAAATATATGTCCGATATAAAAACGTTTATATCTAATCAAATCTATAATCACCTTCACTACTTGGATAATACACCCGACTATAACAATAATAAAAATCGGGTACATATGGAACCCTTTAGCAAAAAAAACTCTGAAAGCATCTATTGCATACTGTATCATCAAATTTTTTATCTACTAGATAAACTCCTCTGTATGTAGTGAAAAATCAGTAAAATTCAAATGTAAAATTAGACTTTTAGTAGCTTAGATTATTCTTAGTTGAGAACTTTTCTAAGAATCTAACTTTCTAAGCCCCTAAGCTGCTATTGCATTACTCTGTCAAAATACTAAAAAATTGTCAGTATTTATTGTTTTCTCGTCTAGTGTATGCAACTTTTTATCACGAACTACACAAAAAAAGATACCCATATCATTGTCGCTGATAGTGATCTTTTGTTACAACTGAGAAAAGTTCTCAGAGCAAATATATGAGATACACTATGGATACAAAGTCCTACATATGAAAGCAATAAAATAAGATATGAAGTCCGTATAGATCGTTGGAACAATAAAATAGTAGAATGAAGTATAGTCTCTGAGCAAATACATGAAAGCACCCATGAAAAAAAAAGTGTAATTATCGCTATGCCAAACAAGCGAGATAAGATAGAATTGATTGTCCAAAAACTGACCGAATGTGGTTTGGATCAGATTATCTTTTGGCCATCTGAAAGATCAGTTCTCAGAGAACGAAATAGTAAAAAAGAAGAAAGACTCAATAAAATAATCAAAGAAGCTGTTGAGCAATCACGAGGACGAACAGTGCCGGAATTGATATTTACAACAAATCCCAAAGCGTTGGTGGGAGATACTCCTCTAGTGATTTTTGATAAACACACTGGTAAATGAACCATAAAAAAATCTGACTATATGTACGGATTGATTTGACCAGAAGGCGGCTTGACCCGTAAAGACTACCAGACTTTTACATGAACAGAATATGCTATCTATGGATTGGGGGAAACGGTTTTGAGAACAGAAACTGCAGCGATTGTTTGATGATGGATTATCAAAAATGGTGAAAATGATATAATAAAAAATCACTAGTGATGGATTTTTTTTATTAAATATATAAAATACGTTCGTTTTTAGTATTTATCAGTTGTTTTAGACATCACACCTTTAGTTATAACATAAGCCATGCTTAAATCACTTATCAAAAAAATTACTTTCTATGACAAAATATATTTTCTCTTGAAAGATAGTGTCATCTATCAGTTATGGAAAAAACTCACCGGCCAAGTAGCTAATGCTGTTTATGGATATCCATCAAAATTCTTTTTTGTAATCGGTGTTACGTGAACTAATGGCAAAACTACTACGGCAACATTAATCCATAAAATATTGAATGACCATATTGCCAAAACAGTTATGGTGAGTACGGCAAATATAAAAATAGGTAATCAGGACCTGGTAAATACTAAGAAGATGACGTCCCTCGATGTCTTTGATTTGCAGTCCATTCTTGCAACAGCCAAAGATTCTGGATGTAAAATAGCTGTCCTCGAAGCATCATCCCATGGATTGAATCAGTATAGATTTGAAGGGGTAGACTTTGATTTTGCAGTATTGACAAATATCACTCATGATCATTTAGATTTTCATGGTACGTTTGAACGTTATATAAAGGCTAAAGAAAAGTTATTTACATATGTATTGAGCAATAAAAAGCAGAATAAATATGCAGCGTTTCCTGCTGATGATAAAATAGGAAGACAATGGTTTGATGAAATGCCATTCGATAAAAAACTCAGTTATAGTGTCATTGCATCATCCAGTCTCAAAGCAGAAAATATCACTATATCTTCTACAGGGACCACATTTTCATTTATGTATCTAGGAAAACTATATGATGTAAAAACAAAATTGGTCGGTGAGTTTAATGTCTATAATATTTTGGCAGCATTGAGTGTTGTACTCCAAATCGGAGTTGATATCGAAAAGGCAATCGAAACCATAGCGTCGTTTGAAACCGTTACGTGACGTATGGAACAGATAGAAAAAAATTGAATACATTATTTTGTTGATTTTGCCCATACACCAGATGCGCTGGAAAAAACCTTGGATTATTTACGTCAAATCAAATGAACAGGAAGATTAATTACGCTCTTTTGAGCAACAGGAAATAGAGACAAAACCAAAAGACCAATCATGGGAGAAATAGCAGACCAATACAGTGATATTTTGATTGCAACCGATGATGATCCTGATATCGAAAATAGACTCAGCATCATACAACAACTCACTATGAACATCAAAAATAAAACATTAGGAAAAAATCTTTTTATCATCCCAGAAAGGACACTAGCCATCAAGTTCGCATGTGAAATAGCAAAAGAAGGTGATGTTGTTATGTTCGCTGGTAAATGACATGAGACGGTACAATATACAAATTTTGGAAAAAGGAAATGGAGCGACAAAGAAGAGATACTTAAAAACTTATAGATAGGGAAAGGTGGAAACATAACAAAATGGAAGTATGTATGATACAATACATTATTCAATATTTCAACGTTTCAATCGTTTAGTCGTTTCCACGTTTAATCGTTTAGTCGTCATAATATGCAGAAGAAATTTAGTATCAAACTCACGAAACCCATCGTTGGCAAACGATTTGGAGTTTTTCAGCATATCATGAAATGATTTGGTAGCGAAAAAGTCGATATGAGAAAATATTCTGTCGGTGATAGTGCATCACAAATAAATCGAAAACTTTCTGCAAAATACCAGGAACTCTATACAAATATTTTCCAGCAAGAAAAATCACTCAATCTGGATATGTTTTTTGATATCAACTATAACCGAAGAGGGGGAAAGATAGCTAATGAGAAGCAAGTTCTCGCATATGCAGAAGATATCATTTCCTATTGTCAGCATGAACAAATCAATATCAGATTTTTTTACCCTGAACAGAGATTTTTTACTTCAACGAAATTGGTAAGTATAGTGAACAAAAAAAATACCGATGAAATTAGAAATAATGTACACGAAATTTTAGCTCAGGTCAAAAAGACGAAAAAAATATATGAGTCATCATTGAATATGTTTTTACACAAAACCGTGGAAGAAAAACAAAGGAGAGTTATTGTAATTTTTTCTGATTTTCTCGCTCTAGATGAAGAGACAAAAAAGCTCCTTCACTACCTCAGAACCGAGCATATCCTATTTTTGTTCCAGCTCCCCATAAATTTCGAGCAATGACAAAATTATAGCAAATTCTTCTTACAAAAAAATATACCACTGTGAAAATGAAGTGATGAAATAGAATTGTTACAAGTGGATTAGAAAAATTTATCTACTTTCCAAATTATGAAACTATATCAAACGATTTTCTTTGATTTCGATGGTGTTCTTTCCAAGGACCGTTTTTTTACTACATTGTCTGAAACGTATCCTGAAGTCTATGCATTCATACAAACACATATATTTTCTAAACATAGCGAAATTCCAAATAAATGGATGAAAAACGAAATGACCATGTATGATGTAAATAAATATGTTAGCGAGCAAACTTGAATTAAATACAGTATTCTTCTAAATCTCTTTGAAGAAAGTATAAAAAATATGACGCTCAACCAAAATCTCATAGATATAGCATTACAATTGAAACAACAGTGAAAAAATATTGCTATTGTCACAAACAATATGGATTGTTTTACCACCATAACCATTTCACATAATAAACTCAATGAAATATTCCCTCACATCATTAATTCTTCTGATTATGGGATGCTTAAACAAGAAGAAGGTTGAAAATTATTTGATATCGCTATGGATAAAGTGGGATGTATAGAATATAAAGACACTCTTCTCATAGATGATTCTCAAACAGAACGTGATACCTTTGAAAAAAAATGATGACATACGTTTGCTTACTCAGATTTTAAAACATTCAAACAATGGGCAGATATACATCTCCTATAAAAAAATACCATTCCGAGTACATAAACCGATGAAATAGAATTGTTGCAAATCGATTAGCTGAACTTATAATATTTTTTTTATCTCAACAATATCATCTATAAGAAAATCAGGATGTGATGTAGATAATATACTTTTGTGCTGAAATCATCGAGAAATTCCTATTGTTTTTACTTTAGCAAATTTTCCTGCTTCTACGTCTCCGGAAGTATCTCCAATATAAAAAGTCATTGCTGTATCTAGATCAAATTCGCGGACAAGAGATACTATAGTTTCTCCTTTTTCATGGATATCTCCAACAACTTTTGTAAACATAGAAGCTAATCATGATTTTTTTGTCTCTGGAATGAGTTTAGAAACTGGATCGGAACTAAGGATAAATACCTTCCATCCTTTTTCATGGAGTAACTTAATTATACCATCAACACCACGATATATTTTAGCTTCATCAACTTGATGGATATATTTTTCATATAATATACATTGTTTCTCTTTTGATAAATTTGGAAAATAAAGATTCCAGAATTTCATATAAGGCAGTGTGAAATGTAATCTAATTTCCTCACTAGAAATTGGTTTTTTACCTAATGTTTTAAATATTAAGTCACATACCTGACAAAAAGAATGAAAGTTATCGCTTAACGTTCCTGACCGATCAAAAATGAAAGCCTTATTCATATCTACACAAATAAACTAAAATTTATTCTGTTGTCACCTCTACTTTTTCTTCTTTATTTTCGGTTTCTCCTTTCAATCCTCTTTCGAGAATAACCATTGCACTGATAGTATCTTCAGAGGCATTTTTTTTGAAATCTCATTTGAGTCACATATCGTTTGCGGTATTTGATATAATTTCACCTGATTGTACGCTTGTGTAATCCTCGTCTACAAGCTGTATTTCTATCTCTCTATTTTCGATAATATATCCGAGACTTTTCATAAATGCTTGGATTTTGTCTTGAATATCTTTTTGTTTGCTCGGTCGTCCAAGCATAATTTTTCCGACATTGTGTTTTTCTATGATACCTGCGATATTAAAATACATCATTTTATCATTGAGGATATAGCCAATAGGAAAAATTACGTCACTTCAATGAAGTGCGTATGCTAAACCTATATATCTTGTTCCTCGATCGATACCAAGGATACACTTTTGTTTGCGATAATTTGTCTGCATAATTACATTAAAATACTAAAAGATTAAGGACTTCGTTTATCAAGAATTAAGTGCTTCGCTTATTAAGAATTTTTTATTTTTTTATTCAATTCTTCATCCTTAATTCTACATTCTTCATGTTTTTTTTAATTCATAGTCGGTTGTATCATATATTCTGGCTGAACGGTCATGGTCAAAGGAATACGAAGATTTGGAAGTTGTAGAGCGTGCGAATCGTTGTTGTATTGAAGATATAAGGTATTGTTGTTCATAGAAAAAGAAATCATATGTTCTGTATTTGGCCAGTAAGGATCATGAACCCAATCGAGGAATAGGTCATCAGAATAATTCACTTCTTCTAAAGTTATTTGTTTGTGCGTATGCTCTTGGAAATCACACAACCAAACATTATGTTTTTGCCCGATGTAGATGATTCCATATCTCGGAAGTCGGCCTTGTTGGTGAGCGTATGCATAAAAATCCATTTTGGTGATAGAAGCAATAGGGATAAACGTGCCCGTATCATGCTCCAAAAGTGAATTGAGCATATTGATAGCCAATGTTCACACTCTGAGATTGGTAAATCCGCCTGGGCCATTGAGAAGCAATAAAGTCTCGACGGGATGCGTTTTGGTGTATTCTAAAAGCATTGGTCCAAAGGTATCTTCTATGCCATTACGCGGGAGCACGTGTTCATCCTGATCATCAAGAAGATGAACATAATCACTAGAGATATTTATAAATAACATACAAAAATCATTAAAAATAAATACTTTTTCAGATTTTGACCCATCTTATACATAATTTTGATAAATTTGCAAGGTAAGTAGTGAAGAATGTATCTATTTATTTGGTGTTTTCCATATTTGGGAATATAATTTTGGATACTACGTATATAGTATAAAAACATACTTTACTCCATTATACTCCTTTATGAAACGAGTACACTCTAAAATAACAAAAAGAATACTCTGAGTTCTCCTCATTATCTGATGTTCAGGGATTTTTATGAATGGATATGTGGGAGTGAGTGAACAGGTTCATGCACAATGAGTAATAACTCCTGCGACAACTACGCCAGCTACTACCTCTCTTTTCGATACTACGGGCATGTGGCAGATTCTCAATATGATTCTCAAACTCGTGTATCTTCTTCTTTGGCCACTGTTGGTCGTTGCCTGACTTGCATTGGACAATACGCTTGTCTATGCTTCAATATTCCACCTTGATGCTCCACTCTGGCAGTTTCGGAATATGATGAAAAACTTTGCCAACTTTGCCTTGTGATTCATGGTGCTCTTTGCCATCATAAAAAGTATATTTTCCAATGATTGAGCATGATCAGCAAAAGATGAAAAATCTCCTCTGGGTATCATAAAAGTAACATTGATTGCTGGTATACTTATCCAAGCAAGTCGGTTTATTGTCGCCGCATTGGTGGACGTCTCTACCATAGCTACGTATGCGGTAGGATGACTTCCCCTCAGTGTTTTGAAAAATACCACGATAGGCGACCAAAGGATTCTTGCGGTAAATAGTTCTATAGATCTCAATCAATTTAACCTTAGCTTTGCGGGCGGTGAGGATTTTAAGGTATGGAATTCTGCTAGATATCCAGGAATAACTCCACCGGATCAGACAGTCAACATATCTCCCTGTAAAATTGCCGGCTCTTATGTCGTTTGAAGATTATATGGTGACACAGGATATAATAATCAGACTAAACTCAATTCTACGACTGGATTTCAAGGATTGGAAGTATGTTCATTGTACGGTAATAAACTTGTTATGTGGCACGAAAAAGCACTTTTCGATACATTATCAACACAATATTGATGCACAGGATGTACTACAGATAGTTTACCAGCATATAAACATGGAATGGATTTTCTGATTAATATCACCTGATGGGATACTACGACGATTTTAACTAAAAATCTGATATATATTTGATCATGAGAATCCGCATTTGTTACGGGAAATCTTTTTTTTAACGGAACCGACTCTTTGACTATTTCTAGTCTTATCCAAAAATCCAAATGATTTGTCTGACCACTCGTTACGATATATTCTTCACTACTCAATTTTGCCCAGCTTACCGATACGAATATCACCTCGGCATCGGGAACTTCAGGAATTTTTATCATCAAATCACTGGTAGCTATCGCGCTATTTTTTCCGCTTATAGCATTGGCATTGGTACTTATTGCAAGAATAGGAGTGCTTTGGCTCTATATTGTTGCATCACCATTTATTATCCTCAAACAAAGTTTCAAACTACCACTAGGTGGCTTAGATACTTATCTCAGCGTAAAAAGCGTCATATGAATCATCTTTGCTCCCGTGGTCACTGTGGCCGCACTCAGTATTTCGCTTATTTTTATGACTGCACTCGTCAACGGATTTTCCAGTACGGATACAAACACAGCTATCCATGAAACACTTGGCATACAATCGATAACTCCTCATGTCCCAGGAAATGATGCATTTAGTTTTGGCTGAATAGCTTCTTTGGAATTTTCTAAACTTTGAGGAGAAGCTATGGATCGATTTTCTTGGTTGATGGTAAATTTTTTCGCTATAGGACTTATGCGAATGATTTTCTTCGCAGCTATGAGATCTAACGAACTTGGCAAAACTATTGGTGGTCAAGTAGAAAAAGTCGGAGAAAACGTTTTTAGGACCATGCCTATCTTAAAGATTGGTTGATCATGAGTTGGTGTCGGTAGTGCCTATAATGTTCTCAAATGAGTTCCTGATAGATGGATAAATGATAAAAATAGCGAACAAACTGCAATAGCAAATAAATATGTGTATGGATCACCAGATAAGTGAACTCCTCCTACAACTATAGATTCAGGATTAGCAACGACACTTATTACCTCTAATGCAACGACAGATAGCATTAAAAAATGATTAACAGACAAATGAGTAAAAGAAGCAGATATAAGTACAGTAATCGGTGGTAGTACAGAAAACATATGAGCTGCAATAAATAAATTAAACCTTGCTGCAACAAAAAGTGATGAACTTGCAAAAGCAGTAAATGTTGCATCAAACAACAAATTAGGAGATAATTGGTATACGACATATGAAGCCAATCAAAAAACAGAGATTGCTAAAACAAATTTAGAAAATGTAATTAAAATAACTACCAAAACCACTACAACAACTGATATTGATAAACTTATAGCAAAGAACTTAACTATAGTTGATGCTTATTTTGCTACATGAGCAAAGGAGTATACAAAGGTTGTAGAAGGAACAACATTTAAAATAGCTAAAGATACTAGCAATAAATATGTCGTATCTACAGCTACAGAAGCTCCAAAACCCACAGAAGCCAAACAAACTACATAATTTTTACCTTATATAAGCTCTATGAATATAAAGAAAATCATCAGAATAGTACTTAGTCCGACTACGATCAAAATCGTTGGTCTGATTGGTATTGTTTGATTTTTCTTTATTCTTCCTACCTATGCACAGACCACAACACCAGATTCTGCAGTACTCACATCTACTAAAGAGTTTTTACAAACAGTTCTTTCACTGTGTTCACGATGATGGATTATTCTTGCTATCCTTGCAGGGAAACTCATGACGAATGATTTTGTCTACGGTGCATTTATGCATATGGATATCTACCTTTGGAAAATCCGAAATATTATGAAAAATTTTGCTAACTTTGCACTAGCAGGATTGGTACTTGTTTCTATTGTCCAAGGTCTGGTAGGGAAAGAAGCATTAAATATCAAAAAAATAATTACCAATACTTTGATAGCAGCCATTCTTATCCAGGCAAGTCGGTTTCTGATGTGAGCAGTCATTGATATCTCTACTATAGCTACAGCGGGCATTTGAGCATTTCCTACTGCTTTTCTCAAAAACGATATACAATTACAAACTAATATCACCAACAGTATCACTACCTTCAAAGCAAAAAGAGGTATTATTAACCTCACCACACAAACTACATGATTGAATAATATGTTTACCAGTATTCCTGAAACTAATCAATCAACCACTGCAACTCGAGAAAGTATTTTGCCTAACCAAAACTCTATAAGTGGACCATTTATTTATCTTGGTATGGCCGTATTTAGTTTCCAAAACTATCTTACTATAGGACAAGGAAGTACAGCCCTCCCTAATTTGACACTCGGATTTGCCCTGAGATTTTTTATGTTGTTTTTGTTTACCGTAGCACTCTTATTAATGTTAATAGCAAACATTATGAGAATATGACTGCTCTGGATCTTTATCATATGATCACCATTTCTTATTTTGATCAAAGTATTTAATAAAAAAGTATGAGGAAGTGGCTGATTAGAAAAAATATTTAGCGTTGCCAATCTCATTAGTGCTGTTTTTAAACCGGTTATTTTTGTTGCTGGTATGTCATTGATGTTGATAATTATTGTAAGTATGCAAAATAGTATAACGTGATCATGAGCTACCCGAGAAAATAATCTCAATGGCGTTTCCTTGGGGAAAAATGGACCCAATACATCGACACTCAATATCGACTGAATAACCAGTATATCAATCAATCAAAAAGATCTTTTGGGTGCTGATGTCATAGGGCCAAATGCTTTGGGACAGACGCAAAACTTTTTTAGTGAGCTCATTATGCTCTTGTTGACGCTGTTTCTTATGTGGCAATTTATCAAACTCTCACTCACGCTGGGAGGATGAACCATCGAAGAAACTATGAAAGGGTTTATCAAAACTACAGAAGGTATGGCAAAATCTATGCCAATTCTCCCATGATGAATATCAGCGACCGGTGCCTCTAAAATTATGAGTAAGAATACAGATAAAATGTTGTGAGGATTTGGTGTAAATAAATCAGGAGAATTTGGTGAAATGGGCGAATGAGGACAATTTACAAAAAATGAAGAGAAGTTCGGTGCATTTATGGCTGATAAAATGGGATTACAACGTTGATGGACAGATAGCGACTACAAACGTCTGGATAAATTGGCAACTGATTCTAGTAACTATACCAGTTTTTTTAGCACATCTATAGATTTAGCGAAGCAAAAAGAATGATGATTGTCTATCAATGATACCAGATGGATGAAAGATGTTGCCTTGTTGTTACATACTCCTAATAGGTATGCTGCAATTAATCACACACTTGATTCTATACATAAATTTGCAGGTGTATTATCATGAACAAGTGACGAAGAGGTAAAAAAATATTTTGAAATAACACAAAACGCTCAAGCACTTTATTATCTTATGTGATGATTTGCTGCAACCAAAAAGGCTCCACCTAATTCATATGATAATCTTAAAAATATGTCATTTTATCCTAATAAGCAATAAACTTCCTCTAATAAATTTCTACTCTCTCATACATAAATAGTATTTTCTCCTTGCAACACTTTTGGAGAATGTTATATTGAAAAATGGACTTCCGCTTTGACGGACATCTGCCTTTTTTATATGTACACATCATTATGAAAAAATATATAGCATTCATACTCAGTGGGCTTTTCTTGTGAAGCGTTTTTGCCTATACCCCAACAAGCCAAGATATTGCACAAATTACCTCGCTTAAAACACAATTTGATACGATTACTACAGGTAACGTGAAAAATAAATGGAATTTTTATGCTCAGCTCAAAACGCTACAAGAGCAATTTACGGGAAATGAAAAACTAAACTACTATCTCAACGAACTAGGACTCTATCTTGTCACCCAAGTAAATACAGAAAAAGTAAAAGCGAAAACCACTTCCAAGGCAACTAAGCAAGATTTTGTGAATCAATATATCAGTTGATTGAGTCAGGATATTACTACAGCAGATACTTGTACTGGTTGGTATAATACTATAGATACTATCAGCTTCGCAAACAATTTTCCTACAGCATTGACGATAGCGACGCGATATAGAGAACTCAATTGTGGTTATTATATGCCGAGCAATGGTGATTGACCATTTCAGATTGTAAGTAAAGACTATGGAACTGGGCAAATTACTGAGGCTACATTTATCAGAACCATCCAAGATTTTATCGATTTTTCCAAAGCAAAACATCTCCAATATAAAACCAAACTCTGAATTACCCTCACGTATACCTGATTTACCTGGACAGGACTTGTAAATCACGCAGCATTGTATAATGGTTGAAACATTACCTGAAACGATACAAGCTGATATATAGCGATACCAAATAATCCGCATTACGTCTACGATGGATATGGACAAGACTATAGTTGAGCAGTCAGATATGGTTTGCTTCCTAAATTTTTGAAAGTATTGGATTGGGAATTAAAGAATAGTTATTAATTTTATATTATTTGTCTGTATGAAAGATATACAACTCACCCACCTATTTCCTGCGTTTGATACCTTGCAGCATATTCATGGAGATACAACTCTGCTTTCTGTCTATGGTGCAGGATACATCAAAAACCCAAAAGCATTTCTTCTCTTTATGAATCCTACGGGAAGAAATATCTCGTGTACAAAAGGATGGAAGTGACTTCGTGCTCCACGACTTGGAACAAAAAACATATGGAAACTATTAACTGCAATCTGAATTATTTCCCAAAAAACCTATGAACAAATTCAAAAACTAAAACCGACTGAACGAACAAAACAGTTTTCCCTTGATGTATATACAGAGATAGCAGATAATGGCTTCTATATAAGTAACCTTGCAAAGTGCACACAAGTCGATGCAAGACCACTCAAAGATAGTGTTTTCAAAGAATATCTAGATCTGATCTATGAAGAAATTGACCACATCAAACCACAGCGTATTATTACCTTTGGGAACCAAGTAAGTTCTATAGTATTACAGAAAAAAATTACCGTTTCTGTATATGTACAAAATGAACATGAGACATTAAAGATAAAAAAAAATACATATAATGTTTATCCAACCTTTTATCCCGTTGGTCAGGGTATGAGAAATTTACCCAAAGCAATAGCAAGAATACAAGATATTTTATATTCTACTCATTAACATGGAGATGAAATCACTGTTGGATTTTATTGATCGAACATTGTCTGAACAAGGAAAATGAACATTTCATCGTGATCATGACATGACCAAAAGAATTTTTGCCGGAACATTAAAACTCACCGAAGAAGTAGGTGAATTAAACGCTGAAATTTTATGACATACGTGATTTATCAGACAAGAAAAATCGATGAGGTATTCACCAGAAACACTCAAAGATGAATTTGCCGACGTTATATTTGTTACTTTCCGTCTAGCAAAACTTATGGGCGTAGATATTGAATCTGCATTACAACAAAAAATGGATAAAATCAAAGAAAGAACAGAGAGCAAATAACAATCTTTATTTTTAATTTCTTATTAACACATGCAGTTTGTTATAATGACAGTTGGAAAGACACATTCAGGGAAGACTACGTTTGGTAAGGAACTTGCAGAGAAATTGAAAAAATATTGTTTATTGGATTTTGATATGTTAGTAGAATTCTTTAAAATCACCTATCCTTGGTTATATAATATCGAAAATTTTAAATCATCGAAAGACGCATATAATGCACATTATCTAAGCCTAAAAGCAAGAACTTTATTATTTAAACAAGCATTAAAAACTGATTTACCCATCATATTTACGAATGCAAACACGCTTAAAAAATTAAGAAAAGAGTTCTGTGATTTAACACATAAAGAGAGGAAAAAAATTATTATGATTTATTTTAATCGACCAGAAAAGGTTTTATTGAAAAGAATTGAAAAAAGTAAGCGCTCCAAAATTTGTTTGACTCGCTCTACAGATTTCCAGGATTTACTCCTAAACAGACAAAGCAAAATATTTGAAATTCCAAGTTCTAAAGAGGCTGATATATTCTTTGAAATCAATAATGACCAGTCCCGAAAAAAAGTACAAAAAGAAATCATCACATTGATTAATAAATAAATACTTATAAATTTTACATTATAAATTCAATATTTAAAACATGGCAAAGAAATCAGTAGAAAAACATATGATCCAGAACCTGGGAAATATGGAAAACAAAATTACTTTCCAAGGGATCAAAACCCATAATCTCAGAAATATCGATATCGAGATACCTAAAAATAAGTTGATTACGATTACCTGAGTCTCTGGTTCTGGTAAGTCTTCTCTTGCCTTCGATACTATTTACAAAGAAGGACAATATAGGTATATTGAATCTCTTTCAAGTTATTTGAGACAGTTTTTCAACTTATGAGAAAGACCAGAGATTGACCACTGTAGCGGACTCTCCCCTGCTATAGCTATTGAACAAAACAAGAAAGCAGGAAATTCGAGAAGTTCAGTCGGAACACTTACGGAAATTGATGATTACTTGAGATTGCTCTATGCGAAACTAGGTGATAGTTATTGTTATAATTGTGGAAAAGAAATCAAACCACAAACGATTGAACAAATCATGAAAGAAATCCAAACAGAATATATGCGTCAGAAAATATATCTTTTGCAAGAATCTGGACGCTTTGAGAAGAAAGAAGACCTCACTGACTTTGTCAAAAAAAATAGAAATAAAGTAGAAAAGTGAAAATGATTTACTCGTTATTTACTTGTTGCGGACACGGCTATAAAAAATGAAGCATGAACGAAAATAAAAAAGAAAGAAACATTGGAACCCATTGAATATTTTTATCTCGAAACACCCAATGTACCTGCCGAGTATTTTCCTATCACTACCTATGGTATCTATGATCGTGTCACGGTAGAAACAGAAAAGATATGAAGATTAAAAGAAGATATCATCAAAATATTGTGAGAATTTAAAAAGTTTGGTATCTATATCACAGATACATGAAGCAAGAAATCTAAGGTAAGCAGCGAGATCCAACGATTTACTGATAAAATGTATTGTCCTGATTGTAATATAAATTATCCTGAATTTACTCCACAACATTTTTCTCCCAATAGACAAGAATGAGCGTGTAGTACGTGTCATGGTATCGGTGAAATATTGCAGATAGATTTTGATAAAATGCTTGATCCCGTGAGTCCTTATATGAAAGCCATTCTCCCATGGAGAGATTCTAATCTCGGACAATCTTTACTTTTGAAGTTGGCACAAAAATATAGTATCGATCCTGATAAACTCCGGAAAGATTTACCTGAATGGTTTCAACACGTGGTACTCTTTGGAGATGAGGAATTGCTTAGAGTGAGTTATGGCGGTAAATTTATAAGTATGACGTATAAAGGAATTGAAGAGATTATCAAGGACCAATATGCAAAAGGTCTTTTGACCGTAGATTTCCAAGCGATGCTTGATATGAAGTCTTGCAATGAATGTAATGGAACAAAACTCAAAAAAGAAAGTCTGAATGTATTTCTTAGCTTTAAGCGTAAAGCCCAAAGTCCAAAGACTAAAGAAGAAAAAGACTTAGAGTGAAGTTTAAAACTTTGAACTAAATACAATATTGCGGATTTACAAAGGATGCCACTCAACGATTTGATTAGTTTTGTGGATTTATATAAAGAACATGCAAGCAAGGATCAAACCCTAATTCAAAGAATTATCAATCCACTCAATGATAGAGCAAAAACCATTCAAGATTTATGACTTGGCTACTTGAGTCTCCATAGAGGAATAGATACGCTTTCTTGATGAGAAATTCAAAGATTGAGACTGGCTAAACAACTTGGAAATAAACTTACCTGAATTGTTTATGTCCTTGATGAACCTACGATTTGACTCGATGACAAAGAAATTCATAGAGCAATTAAAGCTATCAAGAACCTAAGAGAAATGGGCAATACCATAATCGTGGTGGAACATAATGAAGAATTTATCAAAGCATCTGACCGAGTTGTAGAGATCTGACCTGGTGCCTGAGATTTTTGAGGGAATTTGATGTTTAATGGTCCTTATGATGATTTTCTCAAGTCTGATACTTTGACTGCACAATATATTCTTGGTAAGAAAAAGGTATCTATCGATTTTGAACATACCCCAAGCAATCATCTCGTGAAGATAAAGAAAGCATCGAAATTCAATCTCCAAGGTATTGATGTCCAGATTAGATTATGAACGTTTACTATCATTACCTGACCTTCGTGAGCAGGGAAAACAACCCTTATGTATACAACATTATTTAAATTTCTCAATGATAAACAAAAATTTATCCAGAGTTTTATCAGATTGGAGCTTTTGAAACAATGATGGAATCGACAAGATATTCTTGCTGCACCTGTCATGAATAAAGAGAAATATGAACATTATGAAAATTTAGCATTACAAGAATTTCACAAAGATTTGGCTGTAGAGACTATCATCGGTCATGAAGAAATCAAAAACACTATCTATGTAGATCAAACAAGTATTGGAAAAACTCCAAGATCGTGTCCTGCCACGTTTATCGGTACCTTTGATCATATAAGACAACTGTATGCATGAACTACAGATAGTAAATACCTTGGATTTAATGCGAGTTATTTTAGTTTTAATTCGAATAAATGAGCGTGTCCTGCCTGTGATGGCTATGGATATAAAAAAGTAGAATTACAATTTCTCCCTGATACTTATATCCCTTGTGAGCTTTGTCAAAGTAAAAGATATAAGACAGAAATTTTGGCAATCAAACGAAGAGGGAAAAATATCTCTGAAGTACTTGGTATGTATATTAGTGATGCTTTAGAATTTTTTTCTGAAATCGATCACGTCCGTGAAGATCTCCAACTTATGGTAGATATTGGATTGTGATATCTAAGAATGGGACAACCTGCTCATATGCTTTCTGGTGGAGAAAGTCAAAGGTTGAAACTTGTGAAACATTTATTGAAATCATATAAAGGACATACGATGTATTTCCTCGATGAACCGACCGTTGGATTACATTCTGAGGATATTGTAAAACTTCTGAAAGTAATCAAAGAATTTTTGAATAAAGGCGATACTATCCTCATGATCGAGCATGACAAGAATATTCTGAAATTTGCTGATGATGTCATCACTTTGGATAATGGTAAAGTCGTGAAGCATACGTAAATAAATACTTATTTTATTAATGTGAAAAAATGGTGAAACAGCACCATTTTTTCATAAAAACGCAAGGGAATATACCCTTTCTACGATTAAAATTTGCAAATACACGAAAAAGTGATTACAATTGAGTAATCAATTTATTTCGTATTTAGCAGTATGACCACAATCAATTCTACCGATATCATCAATTATAAAAAACATGGATTCGATGGAGCTAAATATATCAGACTCCAAAAAGAAAAAATTCTCGATAGAATTGCTAATTTTTCTGGTGGAAGATTATATTTGGAAATCGGTGGAAAATTTATGAATGATACGCATGCTGCAAGAGTTTTACCGTGATTTGATCAGGAATCGAAGAAGAAAATATTCGAATCACTCAAGGGTCAGGCAGATATATTATTTTGTGTAAATGCTGTTGATATCTTAGCTAATAGACAACTCAGCAATCAAAACATTGATTATAAAGACTATGTCTATCAGCTCATTAGAAATATAGAAAAAAATATTTGAATAAAACCACATATCGTAATCAACAATATCGATGTCGGCAATATGTTTGATGTGATTCTTGAATTTGAAAAAGACTTTCAAAGAAAACAATACAGAGTACGAGAAAGATATAAGATAACCTGATATCCTCACAACACGAACACTATTCTTAGCGAAGACGGATTTGGTAACGACGATCACATTCCATTGACCAAAAATTTAATCTTGGTCACAGGAGCTGCTTCAAGTAGCGGTAAAATGTCGACATGCCTATGACAAATTTATCTCGATCATCAAATAGATGTAAAGTCTTGATATGCAAAATATGAGACATTTCCTATTTGGAATATAGCACTTGAACATCCTGTAAATCTAGCGTATGAAGCAGCAACAGCAGATATTGGCGATTATAACATGATGGATACCTACCATAAAAAAGCATACGGACAAGATGCTGTGAATTATAATAGAGACGTGGAAGCATTTGAAATCGTTATGTCTATAGCGAAAAAAATCGTAAATCATAAAAACTACATGATAAAATACCAGTCTCCTACTGATATGGGAATCAATTGTGCAGGTATGGCTATCAGCAACGATGAAATCGTGAGTATTGCATCAATCAATGAAATTGATAGAAGAAAGCTATGGTATAAAGAAATGGTTGATAGAAAAGAAGGCAAGCAAGAACGAATAACAAAATGTGATGAATTATATACAAAAGCAAAAAAATATTGTGAAGAGAAAAAGTATGATCTAGGAATGAAACTCTAATATATTAAAAAATGGAAACGTGGAGAAATGGAAGAAATATATTTTCTATTTTTCTTTTTATAATTATTTTAAAAAACAACCCAGTAAAAATTACTGATTTGTTTCTATTTATCTTAAATATTTTTCAATGTTTCAATTTTATTTTATTGGTGCTTGAGAACTATGAAGCAATGGATTATAACAACGAAATATTAGACTAATAATATCTGAAGTAGGTATTTTTTCTGCGCCGATTCCCATACCATTGAGTCCGTCAATGATAAGATTTACTCTTGTATCTAAGGAGTTCCTTCCTCTGAGAAATACTCTATATCTCTGAACAACTTTTTCTACGGTATCTTTGGCATTGAGTACATCAAGTAATTTTCCCCATCGTGTTCTTTGTATTTGTCCCTTATCTTGTTCGCCTTCATAATACGGCACAACGACGTAAAACTCTTTATTATAAATCAATCCCTGTTGCATATCAATGTTTTGGAGGAATCTGTAATATGCTTCTCCCTGTGATTTGAGGACAGGATTTTCTATATCCTGAATATTGGTATCGATATACGTCAAATAATTGGAAAGATCCAAAAACGTATTACGAATGAGTATCTGGATAGGATATTCCAATCAGTTTAAAAATTTTTTATATTGTTCCAAAACTATCTGTTGTTCGTCACCATTTTTGAGATCAAGATTTATTCCATTGATCCTGAGGATAGCTCTGAGTCCACCATCTTTCATAATAATCGTATCATTTCTGATTTCTGAAATAGGTAACATGGTCTCTGTATTGAAGAGATTTTCGTGTTTTAGTTTTTGAATTTTGGTTTTGTCTCACAAATTTAGGAACATATCATATTATATATAAATAAAAGTTATGTCACTGTTGTATATATCTGGAAGAAGAAGCTTGCGATAAACCATGATAATCACATGATTGCAAGTGCTATCCCCACCCCGACAAGAATCTTTTTTGCTTTACCGACCCCATCTTCACCTTTGGAAAAGAATATCAGATAAAATGCAAAGATAATCATCACCAATGAAAGGAAGCTTACGAGTCCAAGAAGAATGTTGAGTATCCGTTTTATGTAATCTGTAGCTTTTGATGTAGAATTTGGATTGTCATATGCAGTTCCGCTCAATCTAAAAAAGTTTGTCAGTCTTTTGAGTATGCTTGTCGTGGGATTTACTGCATCTTGTTTTACTACATTTGATAGATTGGTCGTTTCATTGGTACCTTGAAGTTGTGTAGTAGAGTTTATATCATAAGGAAATTGTGTATTTGAAAATTGTTGTCCGGTAGATATTGCGGGTATAATTATTCATATGGCTAAAATCCCTCCTAAAATATAGAAGATATTTTTAATGATTTTGTGTGCTGCCGTGGTCATATACTGTTTCATGGCATAATTCTATCAAATAAAGTATATTTTATATCGAGTATATTATGGTCAGATTATTAAAGCAATTACCCGGAATATTGCGCTTACTATGAGTCGACTTGCACCGATTCCGGCGATAGCGATAGCAGCATATTTTACTCCTCAAAGCCCTTTTTTGTATTGGGTATCATCACCTGCTGCGGTGACAATCAAAAATCCATGATAGAGGAGATATACCAGTGCTACAAATGCAAGCATTCATAAAGCATAATTGATCAGATTTTTGATGATAGTCATCACTTTACTTTGCGCATTCTGATGGCTAGAAATTTGATTTCCCACTCATACGACTCCTGATAATGTCCCTGTTCAGGATACTGGATTTATTATATTATATGCTCAATTTCTCAATGGATCACTTATATTTTCTGTATTAAGCACTTGTTGATTATTTTCATTGAGAATATAATTTTGTGAATCAGGAACAATCATCTGTGCATATCAAACGACTAACAGACTCGTATATATCATAATTCCTCCCAAAATAATTTTTTTCATATATACCCTGATATAAATTAAATAATACTCAATATATACTCGTCGATTTTTAAACGTTTTAGTGATGAATTCCAAGGTCTGAGTTCTATAGTCTATTTTAATTGTTTTTATACATTTTGCAAATTTTGACCTTGAAAAATACATACTATTGGATATATATTGTCGTATATGGGTAAAATAAGTTGACATTTTTACTTAATAGTACAAAGATCGATGAAAAAAAACCTTTTTCTTTTGTTTAGCATCTATTTTTTTGTCTTACAACCATTGGTTATAGGTTTACTGCGATGACAGGCAAACTTTTTTCGATTGGCAGCAATCAATCTTTTGGCAATTATTTTGATTGGAATCTTATATAATACCGTAGAAGGTGAAAAAGAAGAAACTCATGAACATGAAAAAAAACCAGAAGTAGTTAAAGAAGCAAAAGTGTCTTTTCAGGAGCATTTTCGTGCAGTAGTGAAGGAACGTAAAAAGAAATCAGAATTAGTATTCCCTTTTCTTATCGGTTTGATTGTAGCTATTATCGGTTTCTTTATATTTCCCTACAATAGTATTGCTATAGAGGTAGTATTTCTTTGTTCGATAATTATTGGGTTTGTTGTATTCCTTTTGTTGACACTTATGGTCAAACACCGTGTAACTAAGAGGTTCTGGGCATTGATAGGAACAAAGATATTTTTTATTCTTTTGCTTTGTGGTATTGCAGCGACGGCATATGATTATTATCAAATACATAAAGATTTTAATGCAAGCATCGGTGATTATCTTGCACAAAACTTTCTTGGACAATCAAGAATCCCCACTGATGGCTATGTATTTACCGGTGAAGGAACGGTAGTAGGAAGTGGGCTAGGAAATACGGGTATCAGCCAAGATAATTCTTCTGACGTATTTAGTGGTACCTCTTGAAATCCCTCTATTCAGGAGGAAACGGGAATCGTAGTAGGAACATCAAATGATTCAACCACTCCGACTACAACACTTGGTACAGGAACAATAAATCATACGAATATAGGCAATCAAAAACTTATGGATGCAGTCATCTATCTTTTGAAAAAAAACACTATTCCTCTGATTACCAAACAAGACATATATTTCACCTATGTCACCTTCAATAACCCTTACTACAACGAATGGAGGACAGCCTACGCAAGTAAATTGATTGGCAAATCCACAAATCCTAGCAAATATATCATCTGTGATAGTTATATCGTCATGAAGTGATTATTGGAAAAATGGACTGTATCGTATACCTCAACTACTGTTTTGAATAATTTCTGGGCTGAAGCGATCAGAAGATGAGAACTCAATGGATGTGTAAAAGGAAAGATAGTAACTGATAAAACTTTGTAATATTAATATTCAACTATATAGAAAACCGATCTGAAATGATCGGTTTTTTTTGAAAAAAAAATTTCTAATGCTTTCCTAATATCTTGAAAACAAACACAGAAAGACTACTCTATTTAGTGCGTTATTTATTCACTTTCTTATGTGATGACAATAAATGAAAATATACTAGAAGCAAGTAAACGTACGAAAACGATAGCCTCACAACTATTGGAACAAAAATATATTTTAGAAATATTATCTCAATTTGGAAAACCGTTGATTATCTGAAGCTATGCACTGGATCTTATGGTAGATGAAGATATTGATATCATGGTACAAACAGATTACCCTAGAGAAAGTGCAATAAAAGCGATGAATACATTTATAGAAAAAGAAACCGTACAAAAATATGAATTTGGGGACTTTGTAAAATTTCCTAGAATAGGTCGTCCGCAGGGATATATAGTGAATTTAAGAATAGAATATCAAAACGCCAAATGGGAGATAGAAATATGGTTTTTACAAGACATTGCTATATATAGAAAACAATTACATACCTATAAAAGTAAGATTAACCAAGAAAATACACTAAAAATTCTGAGTGCAAAATATGAAAGGAAAATATCAGGACAAACAAAACATGACAGAAGTAGTAGTGAAATATATGAAGAGATATTGAATATCTATTAATGAACAAAAAAATATTTAATGTTTATTTAAGGTATATGAGTACAATACTACTGTTTTATAGTATATACTGGCACCATGCAAAACAATAAAAATTCCTATTTTGAAGAGACAACAGAACGGTTGAAAAATAAGTTTCCACCTTCTCTGTTAAGATTCTCTGATCTTAAAACATCGACACAAATAAGCTTAAAATTCACCTTATTTACTATGTTGCAAGTATTGCTTTTTAGTATATTAGCAAATGGAATATTTTTTGAAAACTGGTATAATAGACAGGAATGACTTATTCCTTTGGGTATGGGTACTGCTCCACAAGGATTCGTACAATCATTTCAATGGTGATTGTGATGAGAATGATTTGTTCCATTAAATATAAAAGCACAAGAACTTATTCCTTTAAATTCTTTTTTGAAGGTACAGGAAAATTCATGAGGAGAAGATAAGCCAATTATCGTGCGCAAAATGGTACTTGGAAAAAATAGAACGCCAGAGACAGAAGTCTTTGATATAAATAGTCCAGAAGGAAAAACAATCGAAGCATCTCATCGATGGAACTCTATCGCAAAAGTTGATGATATGTATTTTATGTATAAAAAAGTGGGTAATCAAATTATAGTAACCAACGTTACCCCTCACGTAACCGTACAAAAAAACCTCATTTGGATTAGTCTGTATTTGATGCTCTTCTTCTGAGCTCTTGCATATATTCTCTCTCACCTTTTTGTCAAAACATCACTCAGAAAACTCAATGAACTCCTCTGATTTCTTGATGACCTCCATATCGATAATCTAGACCAAAAAATAGACATCTCTGGTCATCCTCATGATGAGATCAATAGAGTCAGTCAAAAATTTAATGAAGTATTGGAAAAAATACATAAGCAAACACTGAGTCTCAAAGACTTTGTAACGAATGCATCTCATGAACTCAAAACACCACTTATGAGTATGAGCACAGAAATCGATTATGCGAGCAAAACTAAAGCATATGAAGAATGACTTAGTAATCTCAAACAGCAACTAAAAAGTATGAATGCTCTCTTGGAAACACTGGTAACCATAAGTAAACTTGAAGCAATAGAGACATTAAAAAAAGAAGAAACAGACATTAGCATACTTACAGAAACCGTTGTCCGTGATGTAGAAAGAATTTATCAAAAGAAAAATATTCACCTTGGTTTACATATAGATAAACATATTTCCAAAAAAATACATAAAGAAAGCTGGAATATTATTATAAAAAATATCTTGGAAAACGCCTATAAATTCACCCCAGAAGAGTGAAATATAACTATTACTTTAGACACCAAAAAAATATGTATCAAAGATACTGGTAAAGGTATTTCGCCAGATGATCTCCAACATATCCGAGAAAGATTTTGGCAGGCAGATCGTTCCAAAACCGATACCAAAAGCTTTTGATTGGGACTATATTTGACGAAATTGCTTGTAGAAAAACATTGACGACACATAGGTATTGAAAGTAATATTAGCAAATGAACTACTTGTACTATAACTTTTTAATCTACTAATATTCACATTTTCTACTCTTTTATTTCTTTATTATATCCTATGAAAATACTATTAGTTGAAGACAATAAAACTATCGGTAATAATATAAAAAAATATCTCGAACTCGAACATAATGAAGTTATGCGAGCCGAGAATGGTTTGTATGCTTTTGAACTACTAAAACATCATGAATTTGATGTGATTGTTTTGGATCTCATGCTTCCTGGAATGGACGGAATAACTTTATGTAAAACCATTAGAAAGACCCAAGCCACTACACCAATCATTATGACTACTGCAAAGTGAGAACTTGACGATAAATTGGAATGATTTGCTTGTGGGGCTGATGATTATATTGTAAAACCTTTTGATCTCAAAGAGCTTGATGCGAGAATTAACGCTATTGTAAAAAGAGTCCCTACAAAAGATACGTTGGAGTACAAAAACATTCGTCTCGATAGAGATCAGAAAAAAATATTTAGGAATAATAAAGAAATCAAAATAACCCTCAAAGAATTTCAGATAATAGAATATCTTTTGGAAAGAAAAGGAAGAAGCGTCTCTAGGACAGAAATTATAGAAGAGATATGGGGCAATGATCAGATTTTTGAAGAAGATGCAAAACTTGATGTCTATATTTCCAATCTTAGAAAAAAACTTGGTAAAACACTTATCGAAACTATCAAGGGTTTTGGGTATCAGGTAGCCTAATTTTAGTATTTAAGTTTTGTTTAAGGTCAATCTTTATACTGAGGTCATCATTATGATGATCTTTTATATTATAGAGACGAAAAAACATGAAAACGAGATTTATCGTAGCGAGTAGCATCGGATTACTTGGCATAACTAGTATGGTAGTTTGAGCAACTACCTTTGCAGATACCACGGGGACTATCAAAATGGGGGGATATGGTTCAGGCACAAAAATAAGTAAAAATAGCGAATGAATGATAGAAAATCTGGAAAATATATGAGATGAAGCTGCCTTTAATACTACAATAGAACAAGCGCTACATGAGGGAAATTTTTCCGCATTCGTTGCTGCACATGTGAAATATGGTAGCATTATGAATATTACTCAAGATCAATTTAATGAAATGATTGCAATAAAATCTGAAATGGATGCATTCAACAAAAAAGTACAGGAAGCACTCAAAAATGGAGATTATACTACATGGAAAGCACTGAATCAGGATACACCATTACTTAGTAAAATAAATACTGAAGCTAAATTTAAAGAACTCCAAAGTATAGATATAGAGAAACTATAAATATTGGATGCATACAATTTGTATGAGACTACGCTAATTATAGGACTGATATATGCGGGGATCGATACGGAAGATAGTATATAGACCATGAATTAGAAAAAAGCTGAAAACGAAGTCATACGGTGAATAGAGATTGAACTAACCAGTAAAAACACTGGAAAATAGAGTAAACAGTTCTGCCGGCACCCGTCGGCAGAACAAAAAAAATCTGGACTGCATGGCCAGGTTTTTTTATATTGTCCTTCAAAAAACAATACCTATTCGATTGAGAAACTATAATTGAGATGCAGTAAAAAACTGGAAGTAATGATGTTTTTTATAACGTCGAAATTACATAAACATTCTCTGTAAATCTTCGTCTTTTATCATAGTCTGGTTCCATGTGGGCTCGAACGTGATTTCTATCTGAACGGATGCACCAGGAACAATTTCAAGGACAGCATTGGTCACCATCTCTTTGAGCATATCTGCCATAGGACAGAAGGGTGTTGTGAACGTCATAAGGATGTTTACTATTTTTTCTTTGGGCAAAAAATCGACCTTATAAATCAGTCATAACGTATAGATATCAATCATAGGAAATTCGGGATCATATACCGTCTTGAGTTTTTCCTCGATTTGGTGTATTGTTTTAGATATTTGGGAATTCATTGGTCGTTCTTTTGTGCTCAGTGAATAAAACTACTTGAAGAATAATAAACCCTACGAGAAGTATACTTCAGAGAATTTTACTTCGGTATCATAAGAGTAAAAATAATGCGTTAATCAATACATAAATCCCGAATAATAGGGAAAGTTTATAACTGTCTTTTATCAAACGATCCTTGGGAATATCACGAAAAAATTTTTGTAAAGCGAGAAACAAATAAAAGCTTGCTCATCGTGCAGCGATAAACAATCAAAGAATACTTAATCAGATACCAATTACAGGATCTTCATACACATTGATGGATGTGTAGGTAATAAGTAAGATAGCAAGACCAAGTACAAGTTTCACACTTGATACTATGTAATATACATACATAACGATTCTATAACTAATAATAAATGACTGATGATTTAGAGAAGAATATATATAATTATTCGGATATTATCCCTCTACATTCACATCATCACCGTCTGTTGTTGCAGTATTTTGTTCTGTTTCTTCTTCATCACTTTCTGCAACAGAGGGAATATAAAATCCGTTATTTCCAAGCTCGTAAGACTTATAATATACTTTTTCTCGTATACCTGCTCCCAAGGGAAGTACGGCATATCCGAGAATAGGAGGCAAGAGCATAAATAAATATATCTTTTGTTGTACTGCTGCTGATCATGATGCTTTGTAAATCAATGCATATGCGAGAAATGCTAATGCAAATCATAGAATATTTCCCATAAATGCTGAAGCGCTATAATTTGGATTGGTAGAAAATTCTATCTGAGATGCTGAAGTGAATACAGAAAAAAGAATATGAAATCCTAAGACAAGGAAAAGTATATCTATCTGATTAGCAAACACGATATAAATCGGAGCCAAAAAGAAAAATAAAATTCCGTTGGTCAAAAACAAAAGACCAAACATTTTGCTGGTGTTATAATATTTTCTGTTGTAAAAAAGGCTATATATGCCTCCTACAGCAATATTTCCAATAAAGGTACTGAGAAATCAAATAAACAATAATACCAATGATAAGAGTGGATTGATACTAGAACCACCTTGCTGACCAAAAGCACTTGTAAACATTCCTCCCATAAACGAAAGTATTACAAAAAGTAATGCAGCGATGACTCCCCCAATAAGAAAACCGATAAGAACTTTCCCTACCAACTGCCATCAACTAAGGTTACTTGGCTCGTTAAAGAAATCTGATTGAGCTGCCATGATACTATAGATTAAAAGATTAAAAGATTATTTTACTCATTCTAATTTTTTAATGTTATTAATATTTTAATTAACGCATGTTATTGTCGCTATACTATTGAGGAAACTCTTGATATCTTTTGGGTCACCACTTGTCAATGAAATACCGTACAGTGAAGTAGTATCAGTAAAGAAATATTGTCCGTCATATATCGTTTGATTATCCAGTTGATAGGAAAAAGCGGTTACATATCAAGAATATTGTAGATTGGGACAGTGTACTTTTTTGTCCGTAGTAGTGGTTGTTTTATAGTTTAAGAGTTTGCTTTCCAGTGTCTTTGTGTTGTTAGCCACAAATGTTTTTATATCAGTTCATGATGAAAACGCCGTTTTCATAATCAGCAACGAATTGATAAATCAGGTCGCTCCTGTACTGATTTGTTCTTTCATTTCCGTAAGGATATGTATTCATTCATTGCTTGTGTCTAATGGAATAGCAATATACTGTTTATTATTGTCATATATTTTGATGGTGAATGTATCAAAAGTCAGAGAAAAATTAGATTTGGATGCACACCCTGTAAGTAGAAGTAACAATAGTAAGATCAGTAGAGTATATTTTTTCATGTTTTGTGATTAGATAAACATATAGAGAATAGCTAGCACGACACCTAATAATACACCAAAAATAAATGATCTGACATAGATTTTATTTTTGTGAGGATGATCTTCTTCATATCCCAATTGGACGCGTGCAACGATATATCCGAACATCGTTCCACAAAATACTAAGTATCCTGGCATCAAAAGTTGCTTGATCAAAAGTTGGTTTTCTGGACCAAATACTACTCCTCCTCTCAAAAGAAAAAGTCCTACAACTACAGTTAGAAAAAAGAAAATTCACTTGATTACTTCAAAAAATGTATTCATTATATTTTCTAACAGCTAAAAATAGTGACGGTATTATTTTCCTAATTTTTGTATCTTTTGAATAATTTGTTCCATGAGTCCAACATCTTCTTCTGTAAGTTTTTTTGCATCTCATGATTGGGCATTTCTTTTATCAATCAGTACTTTGATATCAGCAATTACTCAGCTTTGTTCTGCGGTCACTCACTCACTACCGGTAACTACTGGCACTACTCACGAATCAAAAGGTCATGTCAAAGTTGTTCAAACAACAACTTCTCATGTTGTTATTGTCCCTGTGTCTGCTCCTGTTATGATTTGTATGTTTCCCGTAGACAATAAAGGTATAGTAGGCGCTTTGAGTGTACATCCTGCCGTACTAGCAGCGACTAAGAGCAATCCTAGCATGTATAATTTTTTCATTTTTTTGTTTAAAATCTAAAAAAACATCAGAATAGTAGTGGTTTCACGGCAAAAATCAACTAAAATTTAGACTCAAGATACAAGATACAAGACGTAAGACAAACAAAGAATTGCATACAAAAGTCTTTTAAATAGAAACTTCCTACGTTGTTATTTTTTAGTTATTAGTTGTTCCTGAATGTTTTTGGTTGTCGATAAACCAGCACGAATTACAAGTTTTGATGTCATCCGCATTTTTAGACGTCATTTTCCAAAACAGAAAATGTGACATAGTGGAACGCTTGATCCTATGGCTACAGGACTTATGATTCTCGCATTGGGTGATGATACTAAAAAACTTACCGCATTAATCTGACTGGATAAATCGTACATCGCTACGATTGATTTTTCTAAATTGACGGATACGCGAGATATGGAATATCGAGAAAAAATTCAGAATTATCCTTTGACTATGCAAAGAACAAGCGAATTATGAATTGAAAATGTAAAAATAATTGGTCTTGAAATGGAAAATGGAAGTGTAGAAGCGCCAAGCCTGGGGGAGATTCAAAGAAAATTAGATAAACTTATCCCAGAATATGAGTTACCACTCCCCGCTTTCAGCGCAAAAAAAATCGCATGAAAAAAGTCGTACGATGATGCGAGAGCATGAACTATTAGGGAAGAAAATAAAGTGATGAAGATCCAGAAATATGAAATTTTGAAATATGATTTTCCTCTAGTACAATTGAAACTTGATGTCGGTTCTGGGACGTATATTAGATCTATCGCCTATCGATTGGGTAAGGAATTGTGAATGGGCTGAACGCTGATCCAGCTCAGAAGAACCAGCATTGGCGAGCGAGATATCGATAAGATTCCCAACTGGGAAGAATTACACAACACTTACAAAGAAAAAGATGAGATTATCAAGTTTTCTAAATTATAATATATACTTGACATTTTATATTATATACTTATAATAAATATAACAAAAACCTAAAAAAAAACTAACCATGAAAGACTACAAAAAAATGTTTAGCGAAGGAAACACGAACATGATCATGAGTATAAAACTCATTGATTGGACAGTGTTTATAAGTCTTGTGTTCATTATACCGATTGCCTTTGTTTACCGTATAAGTATTATGAGTGGAGCACGTGCTGATCTCGCATTTCCCATTACTATCACCAGTATAATCTTAGTATTGATATTATACTATCTTTACCAGGGACTGAGAAGCAGCTATAGTAAACGACTGAAACAGGTTGCTATGGGATTTGCATTGGGATACAAGGAAGACATTTTAGATGCGCTGAAAAATAGTTATTTCCCTGAGCTCAATCAACATTTCATTGACCAGCTTCATGTATTGATGAGCAAAAAAGACTGGCTTAACTACAAGACATTTGAATTTAATCCCACTGGAATGAAGTTCGATTATCAAAACGATAAAGATGCTGTCTTGGATATCCCAAATAAAGGATATCATTACTACCTTACAGGATGGACCTATGCAGCCCACTTGAGTGGATTCATATTCACCTTCGATAAAAGACCCATGAATGGAAATGGACCTATTGAAGAAGTCAGGTATTACATACATCGCAACTGAAAATTACTATCCAGAAAGCCCGGCGTATTGCCGGCTTTTTTTTAAAATCTATACATATCACCATTTCTTGACTTTTTATCACAAATATATACAAGAAGTAAAAAAATCACCTATGGAAAATAAAAATATCTGTTCTCATCCATTTTACTCGGATGATAGAATAGAAACCAAATTTCTCCAAGAACTCTGTAATCTTGGAATATTAGATAAACGACATGCGATATTGTGTTACCCGGATGCAGCAACCATACACATCGGATATCTGGACATGGAGAGAATAGATTCACAATGCATTCCTTTCTTCGAGGGGGGATGTATAGAAATATATCTTTATTCTGATAATAATCCGGTAAGATATCATAAAGATGTCACTACATTCAAAGACATGGAGCTCATACATTTGATCTATAAACACTGGGGTGCTCTGGTTACGGTGTTAATGAATTCAGTCTCTGAAAAAGTACCAACAACCTATGCACTAGCTAAAGCTAATGTTGAAAAATGGAGTCAGATGCAACATCAAAAATAACTGTCTAAGGTCCGGCGTATTGTCGGTCTTTTTTTAATAGACATCCAATGAAAAAAAATCAGAAATATATAGCATTTTCAATAACCATTGACATTTCTATTTAAATAACTATAAGTTTTTTTACTTTTATTCTCCAAGAACTCATGAAAATTTCTGTAAAGAAATTTGAGCAAATACTTCCAAAATGTCGAAGTAAAGAAACTTCTGGTGACTGAGTATGATGGTCTCCAGAAAATCCTTCGCATAGGCAATGTGACGTAACTGCTCTCCTTGCCCATACACTTTTATGATACGATATTTATACAGAAAAAGTTGTGCTTGAAAGCGGGTATGAAAGCTATCATTATTTCAATAAAAATAAACAAAATAAAGATGTCCGTCTCTGTGAATGACAATTTACCCAGGACAAAATACTCCAGCAAGATCCTGAAAAACTATTAAAGAATGATAGGATTGATATATTTCTTAGACTCTATCCTGATACCAACCAAAGATATGAAATTCTCAAACAAAGATTCGGAAAAGAAATAGAAAAAATAATCAGATAAATATATTTTACTTATTCTATTCTATCTATGCTCAAAGCTTACGGTTACGATATCGATTCCAACCTTCTATTTACGGACAATACTATATTGCTCGATATATGGCAGGATGGTAAACGAGTACCTACTGAAGTATCACAAAAACTGCATGACGAGATAGCTGCTGAAGGCATACTCAAAGAGAAGACAAAATATAGATATCTCAATGATGATATCGAAGCATCTATGATAAACTTTAGAGGCGTTGATAGATTCGAAAAAGATGTTTTTGATGCAATTAATAAACCAAACAATGTAGGGAAATGACCAAGCTGGGAAAAATTTATAGAAGGAAATAGATATGCGAGTCCTATAGCTAAAATCACCGCGCGCTGACATCCTGTACAGGATATAAAAAACGCCCATAAAAAAATTATTTTGGATGTACTGACGTCTAGTCAGCAAGAAGATTTTCTTAGTAGTATGCAAGAACGTCTTTGAGATTATGAACACGACGAAGCGTTTTATATCGAAAAATATCTCAATAACAATTATTATGCGCCTTGTTCCAATGAAGAATTTTTGGCGAGTATATGAATGACATTGAAAGATACTATGTCTGATAGAAAAAACGCTGCATTTGAACAATTTGTGCTTTTATCAAAGCGTGTGTTTACAGAATATTATGGAGCAGAATTATTGAAAAATAGAAAAATACGTATCGGATTTAGTGATGATGTAGGTAAAAACATCCGAGGAATCCATGAATTTATCAACAACAAAGAAAACGGCATTAGATGGAAATATCCTGAAATACTTTTTAGAGTATATGATACTTGAGATAACCTTTCTCCTGCCATGAAAATCAGTTATACAAATCCTATCGAAAAGTAATTATTTTTTCTTGTGTATATTATTTCTCGTATACTCAATAAAGTATAAGAACATTTCACCAATGATACTATGTATTTAAAAAAAGTTGCTAGAAGACTAGCAACTTTATATCTTTTTGGGGAGAGATATACCCATTTAATGCTTCTTTTCAATGTGATATAGCTCCATCACTCCGGTAATAAACAGGGCGATTTATTAACAGTTCAGCTTTACGCATACTGTCCCATTTGGCAGGTGTATAAGCAGACTTTTCAAAATACCTGAGCGTAGAAAAATAGCATCTAAGACTATCTAAATCCATTGATTCTTCTTTATAGGATTCATGCTTGTATCAATTGATTCTTCAGCTCTTCTTGATAGCCATCTCTAGAAATTTCTTTACTAGAAAACACTATAGTTGTGCTTGGTTTTTTACCTGTTATATTTGCCATCTCTTGGATGGCGGTTTCAGCTCATGAACTTGCCTGAGTACAGAAAAAAATGAGCGATGCAGGCAATTGTTTTTCATACATCGTGATATATGTTCTTATAGCTGCAGATATCGTAAAATCCCATACAGGGGTTCAAATACATACGATATCATACTCAGATGGATTTTTGGTTATGTTTTGGATGGTAGTTTGTCTTTTGAGTGCGGCATCTCTTCCTGCCATGATATATCACACTACTCATGCTCTTTTTTTTGTATCGATAATTTCCTCACTATCTGCACCCAGCATATCTGTGATGGAGAGTGCAAGTTTTTTGGTCATTCCTGTCCTAGAATAATAGACAACTAATATTTTTTTCATGGGTATAGATTGTGAATAAACTATAGCTATTTTCTCTTGTAGACAACGAAATCCATATCATGCGTTTGCTCTCTTTCTACCTCAATAAAATCGTTTTCAAATATAGGGAAAGTGGTATCTCATTCATAAGCTTTTTTTATTTCCGTCAAATAGATGACATCCGCCATCGGGAGAAATTGGCGATAAATACTAGCTCATCCAATGATAAAAATCTGATCAATATTTTCTGGTTCGAGTTGTTTCATCATCGCTTCGATACTGTCATAGGTTTCTACTCCTTCGACTGGTTGTTGGGAAAGAATAATATTTCTTCTATTGGGAAGCGCCCTACCTATCGAAAGGAATGTATTGTATCCCATCACGACAATGTGTCCGCTGGTAACTTTTTTGAAATGCTGTAAATCAGCAGAATAATGTCGAGGAAGCTTGTTGTCTTTTCCTACAATCCTATTTGAAGCCATCGCGGCGATCATATTTATGAACATAAAGTATGATTACAAATATAAATATTATTACGTAGAGATAATTCATGAATTATCTCACAGCCAGACATTTCGTGAAATGTCTCTACGATTATGATAATACTTTTTCACTAAATATTTTCAACCTATAAAAAACTTCGGTTGCTTTTTTGCTGTATATTTTTATACTGAGAGTCACATTTTATACCGTTATTTTTACTATTCTATGACTACATCAGCACAGACACTTCTCAAGAAATACGGAGATATTATCAAAGAAGAAGTGAACGTAAAACAGATCGAAGAACTCGATGATTCACTCAAAATACAAAAGACATTTAAGCCCATTGGCTCACAACTTTCTGCCAAATTTGGAAAAGATACGGGGAAAATTATCCAATATGGAAAACAGGGAAATATCAAAGATGCTGGTGATGGAAAAATGATTATTTTTGACAATAATGGTAACGAATGGACTTTGGAAAGTAGTGAATACGAAATAGCGTATGAGGGCTTGGAATGAGACACTACGGCAGTCGATCAAAATATCATAGCGAAATTGGATCTTGAATTAACGCCTGAGCTCCAGAGAGAATGAATTGCTCGTGAGATTTCTAGATTTTTGAACCAGATGAGAAAAGATGCAGATTACCGTGTAGACACAAAAGTAAGTATGTTGTATGCTACGACTGATGAACATCTTGCGAAGATCGTAAAAGAATTTAAAGATTTTTTCAAACATGAAGCATTAATTTCTGATATACAATCTACGGATACTCCTGAATGAGATATCGTTGCACTATTCACGAATAACGAATCGACTATCAACTTTGCCTTAAAGAAATAATTTTATCCTACCTAATATCATGCAGTGTTTTGATTACGCACTTAAATATATCTATCGTTATCCCAAGACTGAAAAAGAGTTGAAGATTCAGTTGTATACAAAGTGATACAATACCAAAGATATAGATCGAACTATAGTAGAGCTTAAGAAAAAAAATTATGTGAATGATGAAATGTTTACAGAGAGTTATATCAGAAGTGAAGTAGTAAATAAGGGTAAGCCAGCTATTCGTATCATCCAAAAATTACAGCAAAAATGAGTCCCGCAAGAAATTGTAAAAGATATCTTGAAAAAATATGAGAATGAAATGGGTGACGGTATCCATGATAAAATCAAAAAAGAAATCGCAGCATATAAACGTAAAGAGGTAGATGGATTTGATATCATCCAGAAATTAATGAGAAAGTGATATAAACTAGCGGATATTAAGAAGGTAATTGAGAATAAATAAAGTAGTAAGACATAAGTATCAAGACATAAGTATCAAGACATAAGATATTTATATATTAGTGTATCATGCATAATTTCAAAGAACTATTAGTTTGGAAGAAAGCAAGAGAACTTACAAAACAAATTTATCTTTTATGTAAAATATTTCCTGATAGTGAAAAGTATGCAATAATCTCCCAGATTCAAAGATCTTGTATTTCCATAGCGTCAAACATAGCTGAATGAGCATGAAGATGATCAGATAAAGAATTTATATATTTTTTAAATGTAGCTTATTGATCAGCATTTGAATTAGAAACACAAATTATATTATCGTATGACGTTTGATATATAGACCAAAAAGAAATGGAAACAGTAATTCAAAAGATTAATGAAATACAAAAAATGATTTATTGACTTATACAACATAATAAAAATTAGACACAAGTAATAAGACATAAGTAGGAAAATAAAATATATTTTATTTTCTGGTCTTAATATTTGATACTCAAATCTTGATACTTTATACTTTATACTAAAAAAATGGGAAGATGGCATAGTATCGCAGCAAGAAAGGCATCATGAGATGCAAAAAAATCACAAGCATATGCGAAAGTGGGGAAAATTATCCAAATAGCAGCAAGAAAAGGTGCAGATCCTAAGATGAATCCTGCTCTCGAGCTCGCACTCAGTAAAGCTAAACAGTATAATCTCCCTAGAGAAGTGGTAGAAAAGGCTATTTTGAAGTGATCTGGACAACTTGAAGGAGAAAATCTTGAGGAAATATTTTACGAATGATATGGACCAGAAGGTGTAGCATTGCTTGTCAAAGCATTGACCCCAAATACCAATAGAAGCGCAACTACTATCAAAAATATCATACAGAAACATGGAGGAACAATGGGAGCTATGTGATCTGTCGCATGGCAATTTAAAGAACAAG
The DNA here is from genome assembly GCA_964613015.1 of uncultured Candidatus Peribacteria bacterium. Classification (GTDB taxonomy): domain Bacteria; phylum Patescibacteriota; class Gracilibacteria; order Absconditabacterales; family Absconditicoccaceae; genus CAJBLF01. The sequence continues at coordinate 59,531 of CAZTFP010000006.1, forward strand.
GCGTTATCGTTATCGATGGTATCAGCGAAACTATTCACGATAAAGGAAAAACCGTAGAAAGAGTTTTGCCGTTGAATAAAAATGAACTTGAAGAACGTGCAATGGAGCTTCCTATAGCTGATTTCGAAGCAGATGAAACAACTGTGGTTATTTATGTCGACAAAAAAGATTTTACTATCGTACACAATGCACTAGAAAAATTTAATTATCATATGGTTGAATCAGATATTCAATTTATTCCGGAAAATATGGTTAAGCTTAATGAAGAATCTACGAATAAACTCTATACTCTCCTCGATGCATTAGATGACAATGAAGATGTAGATCATGTTTGGCATAATCTTTCTAATTAATTTTGACTTCATCACTCTTTATGTATATGGAATATAAAACTTTAGATGAATATTTTAGGTTGCCAGTTATTGGTCTTGGCACATGGGGAATTGGTGGTTCTTCTCTTGAACCAGATTTTTCTAGAGATAATGAATCTATCAAAGCTATCAAAGATGCAATAGCATTATGATATTCACATGTTGATACTGCAGAATTGTATGGTGTAGGTCATACGGAAGAAATTGTGGGTGAAGCGATCAAAAACCTTGATAGATCTAAATTGATTATTACTACTAAAGTATATAAAACACACATACATTATGATGATGTGATTGCTTCATGCAAAAAGAGTTTAGAAAGACTACAAACAAACTACATTGATATATATCTTATTCACGCTCCCAATCCTGAAATACCATTGGAAGAAACAATGAAGGCCTTGGACTATCTCGTTGAGCATCAATTGGTGAAATATATTGGCGTAAGTAATTTTTCTGTAGAACAGATGAAAGAAGCCCAACATTATAGCAAGAATAAAATTATGGTCAATCAAATACCCTATAACTTGAGTGCAAGAAGTGAAGATTATAAAGGTGGTGGATGTAGAAATATGGAGCAGGAAATAGTTCCTTATTGTCAGGCGAATAACATACTCATCATGGCTTATAGACCTATAGAAAGAGGATTTTTATTACAATCACATCCTCTGCTTGATGATTTATCTGTAAAATATGGTAAGACAAAAGCACAAATCGCACTACAGCGATTGATATCCAAAAAAAACATTGTTACTATATGTAAAGCCACTCAACCGGAACACCTCAAAGAAAATTTGGGTGCAATGGGATGGAATCTAAGCATTGAAGATATAGAAGTATTGAATACTACTCAGTTTTGAACACCTAATACTTAATTATTATTTACAGAGTCCTGCGTCATAAAGCATTCTATAAAGCTCAAAAAGCTTTATAGTTTTTTGGTAATTACCCAACGATGGATAATCTTTATCGAGCTGTTGGATAATACCTTGCAGTTCTCGAAGACTATCTCCATATGTTTTGTCTATTTTATTGATATCAGAAAGTTTCACGATAGCACTTTGGATGATATTTAATCCGTCTTGAGTCGTCAGTGGTTTATTTTCTCATAAACATTTATTACCGAGTACCTGAGCTATTTGTGTCACTTCTTGTGCTGATGCACTTCTTCCATAGACAACAATAGTAATCTTTCCTTGATATGTATTATTGGTAGCATCAGAGATTGTTGGTGATTTTGTTTTATCAAATTCAAAGTTTTTGATTGAAAATATTGGGGGAAGCTGAAGCATAAAATTTTTAAGATTTTCTGCACCATTAGTACCAAAGTTTGTCCCTAACAAATATCAAAACATAGGTATATTTTGATACCTTTCTCTGAATTTGTAATAACATACTTCATCAGAATCATTGTTACAGGAGATAATACTCTTGATCGTCTTATCTATGATAGTATCATCAATAAGTGTATTTTCTCCACTATTATAGATCCAGTTATATATACTATATCCAATCATTTTATCTTGATCCAGTTGTTGTCCTGATCCAAATATCGTTGCATAATTACTATCTAATGCTTTGATCTCTTGTCCTTTTCCTTTTTTTATTTCTCCTCGAAGATAATAAAAGAATTCGTTGATGAGAGAAAT
>CAZTFP010000007.1:0-53011 GCA_964613015.1 uncultured Candidatus Peribacteria bacterium
ATACAATTCCAAACATACAATCAGACAACGACACTGCTATTGTGGCTCATGAAGCCAGTGCAGGAAAAATAGATGAATCTGAACTTTTCTACCTTATGGCTCGTTGACTAACAAAGGACAAAGCGACCACCATGATCGTCAACGGATTCTTTTCTTCAGTAATAAAAAAATTGCCTCTGGAATATGCAGGAGAATTGAATAAATTAGTAGAACTAGAAATGGAATGAAGTATTGGATAATACTAGATATTTATTTCTTAATATATAATCCATGAAAAAAAGAATGAAAAAAAAACCAGTTGCAAAATTTATAAATAAGGAAAATTTGAAAATTAAAAAAATGAACCAGCTTGTAGCAAACGCTATCAAAAACAATGAAAGTATAACGCAAACATTATTAGAAGAATGAGTTGGAAAGTTAACGATAGGACAAAAAATGGCCGATGGCGTTGCTGCATTTGGATGAAGTTGGAGATTTATAATAATATTTGGAGTGATTCTCGTAGGATGGATAACGTTAAACGCAGTATTTCTCATGGACAAAGGATTTGATCCGTATCCATTTATCTTACTCAACCTTATTCTCTCATGTCTAGCAGCAATCCAAGCCCCTATTATTATGATGAGCCAAAATAGAAAAGAAGAGATAGATCGTTCAAGGTCAGAAAACGATTATATAATAAATCTCAAGGCCGAGACACAAATCAGAAATATGGATGAAAAAATAAATATTCTCGTTATTGAGCAAATGAAGAAAATGTTCAAACTACAGGAATGACAACTAGAATTATTGAATGAGATTAAAAAAATAGTTAAAAAATAGATTTATATTTTCTACTATGGATTTTATGTATACTGTCACCAAAGAAGATCAAATTAAGGAACTTACAAACCGCGTACCGCCTATTCTCAATATAGACTTGGTAATTTTTAGAAAAGATAAAGATGACCTTTATTCAGAGCCAGAATTTCTTGTAGGCAAAAAACTTCTTCATATCAATCGTGAAAATAAAATAGAGCGAATATTCCCAGGATGAAGGATGCACTTTGATGAGACACCGGAAGAAACCATCAGCAGGATAGTGCAAAAAGAAGTACCATGAATAGAGGTAAAAATAAAGAAAATGATAACTGCAGTATCAGACAAGTGATACGATCATCGTTGTAACGGAATCACTATGGAATATCTTTTAGAATATCAATCATGAGAAGCGATAGCCTGAGACGAGTTTATCGAGCTCAAATGGATGAATAGAAAAGATTTAGAAAATACGGGATGAATGTACTCGTTACAATTAAGCACATTAAATGAGGTAATGGTAACTATCGCGGGTATGAACAGCACGCAGGACGAAATATTATTGCAAGTAGACAAAGATAATAAAGAAATTGGATCCGTTTTGAAAAGAGAGGCACATAGCAATCCTTTGGTCTACCATAGAGCCGCACACATCATGCTTTTTGATTCAGCCAAACAAGTAATCCTCCAACAAAGAGCGCCCACAAAAGCTACTGGTGCCAACAAACGGGATATGCCTGGAGGACATCAGACCTTATGACAAGGCATCGATGAAACTGCCCATGCTGAGCTCCTAGAAGAAATGGGGATTGAAACAGAATTGAAACTTCAAAGAATAGGACTGAAAAAGACGGATTCTCAGTCAGAATACTATTATCTCTACTATGGAATCCACGATGGCCCATATGCCTTTGATAAATATGAAGTCCAAAAGGTTATGGCCTTTGATTGCCAAAAATTATTAGACGGATATTATGATAAAGAGTTTGCTATCTTACCACATGTATATGACTATGTAAGAGAACTCGAGTTTCTACGAAAGTAAAGAAATGAAATTCCAACCCTAGAGAAAATACATTGATTTTGAGACATTGAATGGTATATTTTACTATACACATTTATTTTTTATATTTCACGAAATGAATATCGGTCTAGTATTCGGATGATCATCAGTAGAACACGATATCTCTATTATTTCTGCATATGTAGTAGCCAAAGAGATTAAACAAATCGAAGAGTATAAGATATTCTATATCTACATTTCTTCAGAAGGGAAACGGTTTCTCATTGATAAATTTGATAACATCGGGAAAATAAAAGCAGACTCACTCACGGACAAACAAGAGCTATTTCTAGATTTGACCAAAATAGGGAAACTACATCTTATCAAAAAAGGATTCACCAACAAACACATCGACATAGATCTCGTGTTCCCTGTCATGCATTGATTACGCTGAGAAGATGGAACCATACAATGATTATGTGAATTATTAAAGATTCCTTTTGCTAGTACCTCTTGTTTAGCATCGGCCGTTTGAATGAACAAGAAACTTATGAAAGACGTATTCAAAAGCAACGCTATGCCACTAATAGAGTACATTTGTTTTTCCAAAGACGAAAAAATTGATAAAGACACTATCATCAAACAAATAGGATTTCCATTATTCGTTAAACCCACAAGTTGATGATCTTCAATTGGGGTAAGTAAAGTAAATAGACAGGAAGAATTGGACGATGCTATAGAATTGGCGTTCTATTATGACAACGAAATAATGATAGAAAAATCCGTAGAGAATCTTATCGAGTTAAATTGTAGCGCCATGGAGATGGATGGAGAGATTGTTTCGACACTAGTTGAACAACCGATAACCCAAAAAGACTTTCTTTCTTTCGAAGCTAAGTATATAGATGCCGGAGGATGATCTATGTCAGGGATAAAAGATGGAGTAAAAATTCCAGCGGAAATACCAGAATACATTGCTAAACAAGTACAAGAAGGGACGAAGAAAATTTATAAAATATTAGAATGCAACGGATGAGCGCCAAGGATAGATCGATTATATGACCAGAAAAACGATAAGTTATACGTCAATGAAATCAATTGTATCCCTGGGAGTCTACAACTACATTTGCGAGAGAGAAGCTGACATGGGAAAACAGATGTCATTCAAGAATTAATTAAAACCGCAGTTATGACATGCAAAAAAAGACAGGTACATATAGACTTTCAGTCGAATATCATAAATTATTCCACAACATTTAATAAATAATCTTACTGATGATAGACAAGAAAATTATCGTGAAAGATATTCCCATAAGCTATTATATTTCGGATAATTTCGATAATCAGAAAACGACATTTCTTTTTCTTCACGGACGAGGACAAAATGGACAGAGCTTCCAATCCATATTCAACCTTATGACTCAAGATAAACTTTCTTTTGTAAGTGTAGACTTTCCGTGATTTGGAAATAGCCCTAGACCCAAAAGCACTTGGTGAGTACAAGAGTATGCCGAATGTATCAAAGAATTCATAAGTAAAATACACCTTACCAAGGTAATTTGCGTAGGACATTCTTTCGGCTGTAGAATAGCATTTGAACTATCAGCAAACAATCCAGATATTTTCACACAACAGATAGCGATATGACCTGCTGGCATAGAGACTAAGTCATTGCGAGTCAAAACAAAAATTAGAATAGCTAAAATAGTAAAAACGATACTGCCAAAAGCAATTACCGATAAAGCAAAAAAAACAATGGGGTCAAGGGACTATAAAAATGCTCAGACCATGAAGGATATTTTTGTTAAAGTCATCAATTATGATCAGACAAAATTATTTCATAAGATAAAAATACCAACCACCATATTGCGATGAACACAGGATATCGAAATACCACAAAAGGAAATAAACATAATGAGAAGCCAAATAAAGCATGTTAAAGTAGTCACTTTCGAAGGCGCGAGTCACTTTTTATTTCAAGAACATCCAAGGCAGGTATATGAAATCATAAAAAAATCTTTAGTCTCATAAAATAGTATTGATGTACAAAAACATGTTTCTCTTACTCCAACTGGAAAATTACGAAACGGCAAGATTTATAAAGTCTATTTACACACATCCCTATTTTTTATTTGGATGAAAAAAAAGACAAAGACTAGACTATACACCAAAGATGATAGCCATCATCTCTCTAACGGTTTTGTCACAAATAGTCCTGATTGGCCTTGCTCGACTACTATATCAAAATTTACTTCTTCTTTTATGAGCAGCCATTGTCAGTGGTATTCTATTGCCAATAATAGTAGCTATCTTTCAAAGTATTCTCTATCCATTAGACATCTATCTCAAACAAAGACTAGTCTCCAAAGCCAAGAACAAGCTTAACAAGATGAATAAACTTATCGTTATCTGAATAACAGGTAGTTTCGGTAAAACAACTCAAAAAGACATTCTCAGTGCTATATTGTCGACGAAATTCAAAGTTCTCACTACAGAGGACAACAAAAATACGCCTCTATGAATCAGTAAGACAGTAATAAATAAATTAGACTCTAACCACGAGGTCTTTATTGTGGAAATGTGAGCACATATCGAGGGAGATATTAAAGAAATCTGCGATCTTGTGCATCCAAAGATTGGCATTCTAACATGAATCTGACCACAGCATCTAGAAAGATTTGGCAATCTAAAAAATATTCTAAAAACCAAATTTGAACTCATAGACAATTTGCCAGCTGATGGCTTTGCTGTGATAAATCAGCACATCAGGGATATCTGACAATTTATGGAAAAACATATATACGCCGTGCAAAAGATAAAAGCGGTTACGGACAACATACAAATAGAATACTTACCAAATTTTGCCGGCATAAAGTTTGCTTACGACTGACATAATTTTCAATCTAAACTATTGGCAAAACATTCTTCTACAAACATTATATTGGCCTATGAAGTTGCCAAGTATTTATGAGTCACCACCGAAAATATTTTACATGCCGTGAAAAAAATAGAATATACGCCACACAGACTGCAGCTTATTTACAATGCATTACAGAACACCTATATTATTGATGATTCTTACAATGGGAACATTGAATGAGTAAGAAGCACAGTAGATATGATAGAGCATACGCCATTCGCAGGCAAAAAAATGTATATAACCCCATGACTCGTAGAACTGGGTAAGGATAGCCATAAAATCCATACAGAGATAGGAAATCTTCTCTATAGACACTTCGACAAGATATTATTAATTAACAATAGGAATACAAAAACCATAGAGCAAACCCTTCTAAACAATGGTTTTCTTCAAGAAAACATAAGAGTCTATGCAACAGCGGCACAAGCACACAAAGATATCAAAAACATACTTCATCGTTGAGATTTGATGGTATTTCAAAATGATCTTACAGATAACTACCTATAATTAACTTTTTATATAAAGTACCCATATTTCTTAATAAGGCTCTTGAGCTTATCAGCCAGATTAGGATCTATAGTTTTCGTAAGCACATACAGTCTATTAATACTGGTATTGTGCTTATTTTTTCTCAAAATCGATTCTCGGATCTTAACGTCTAGGGTTTTATGATGCTTTCTGATGACCTTTTTGACGAGCTCATTGATATATCATTGAGAGATCATACTTGGATTATAAAGACTTTCCAAAATAGCTAGTTCTAAACCAGCAACAGGAAAATTAAGTTTACCTATACTAACTTTTTTAGTTAATTTCCAGAAAAACTTAAAGAGATTATCTGTTTTATTTTTTGCATACGTTTTAAAAACAATCTGTTTATCAAACATTATGACTTCTGTTGCTTGTTTATATTGATTTACAATAGAAAGCTCGTCAGAAACATCAAAAGAGAGAAGATTAAGTTCAAGTGCCTTAAGTCATCAAATATACCAATTTCCCTTGAGAAAATCCGTACAATGCTTTTTGACAATAGTCCGATAGAAAAGAGTAACAATATCTTCTTTTGTATACACACGTTCAGGATCTTTAACAAAAAAGATATTCTTTTTGATATTTTCAAGATATCACCTTATTTTAAGGTAGTAAATAATTTTATACATTTTTTGTACAGAAAAATCTTCGGCAAGAGATGTTTTGAGAAGAGATCATATTTTTTCCCCATCTATCAGCCTTCATTTGTATTTTATCAACTTTTTAACAAGATTGTCAAAAACAATATTAGACATATATAGGTACTTACCTATAAAAATATTACAAAAAAATGTAATGTTTTTTACAAAAAAATCAAGACGATTTTTCCAGAAAAATTCAAACAGTTTTTCTATTGCATTTATTTTTTAAAACCATAAAAACGCCCGTACCCACATTTTTTATATAGTATCATTCTATGAATCAAATGAGCCTAATCACTCCAATAGACGTATGTCAAAAAAGAGCTTGTCTCGACAATGTTCGCGCTGTCTTTACAGAAAATAATGATGGATCATATGATGTAGTATTAGAAATCAACTCAAATAAGTTTTTGATTGCAATCCACAATATAGCAAATCAAATAGAAAGCCTTGAAATTATAACTACCAAAGGATTTGTAGAAATAAGTAATAAGATAATTCTAATGATAAAAAAACTTATAGAACATCTTCGATATAGATTAGATTAAGCTAGAATAACATAAAACATATATTTAAAGCACAAATGTATTTATCCGCCACAAGCGTTCCTTACAAAATAAACAATGAGCGAAGAACAAAGCCTTATGATACAAGAATATGCAAAAAACCCTCTCCAAAACTTTGCTATGAAAGAATATACAGTCAAGCAACATGAGGGAAATTTTATCTGTTGAGACGATATATTTGTATATTTGATTATAAAAGATGATAAAATAGCAGAATATAGTTTTGATGGTAATTGTTCCAATATAACTACAGCATCAGCTAGTTTTTTGTCTGAATTCATCATAGGAACACAAATAGAAGATATTCTTAATCGAAATTATAAAACAATGGTAGATCATGGATTTGAAGTATCACCAAGAAGAAAAAGAGCAGGAGTTATTGCCATACTAGCGACAAGAAATGCTATTCATACATATAGGAAAGACGGTAAGAACGACACATTTGATGATTTGATAGGGGACTAATTGAGACAGATATGTATAGGAATTGACATATTTTTGACAAAAATGATAGAAGTCTGTTAAAAAGCCAATAAAATAACATTGAAAAGAGTAGACAAATACATATCAATTAGAGCACAAATAATAATTAATCATGGGATTTTATTTGTTAGTTATAGGTATGAAGCCACTTAGAAATCTTTTGATTAATATTATTATCAATGGAGTAGTCCTGTATGCTATCGTAAATTATATACCAGAACTTTGATTTAAAATACAATCTATATACAAAGACACATACATCATCTTCGGTATATTAGGAATAGTATTCTGGTTTATAAATTCAGTGTTAAAAAAGATACTCAATATACTTACTTTACCGGTAAGAATAATAACATTATGACTATCATCTTTGCTTATAAATATTATCGTTCTTTATATCTTTGAATGGTCAGTTAACTATCTAGATCTTGGAATAACCGTACACTTATGAACATTAACACAAACAGTAGTATTATCGGTCATTATAAGTGCAATCTACTTTTTAATTAAAAAAATAATATAAAAATGAAAAAAAGAACAGTTTTTCTGATGTGGATCGCTATCATTATGTTTATTATGGTTTTGATTCCTTATATTCAAAATGCATGAGGATGACCAGCATCATCAGGAATATCATTATTTATGGGATATTATAAAGTTAACGACTTTCCTCCAGCATATCTTTACATAGTCACTATGTGAATAATACGATGAGTGGTAATAACATTATTTATACAATCATTACTAAACGACCTCAAGGGAGAAGAACCAACCAAATTTGATCTCAACCAATAAACAAAAATAAAGTATAAAAACAGAAAGCTTTATCTCATGTGGATAAGCAAATTGTATACGTATTTTAAATTATTAATTAACAAGTAATTATGAGTAAAACGTACAATGTAACGAGAGAAGTTGCATCAAAATCTTTGAATATATCTACAAGAACTATAGACAGATATATAAAGAGTGGGAAGTTGTCCTACAAAAAAATTGCAAATAAAGTATTGTTAGCAAAAGAAGAGGTTATTTCACTTAAAGAGGAATTTGCAACACTTCATCAGGAGCTTAACACAGAGATCATCAACCAATCTAACACGACAGGATTAGCAAACAAAGGAAACACAGAAGATGCAATTGATCAGAAAGTAGAAAAATTTTTTCTTATCTTCAAAGAAAAAGAGAAAATGTTGGAAGAGAAAAACAAAGTTATTTTTGTACTTCAGCAAAGAGTATCTGAGCTTGAAAACAAGATTCAACACATGATAGCATTACCTGATTATAACAAAGAAAAGCAAGAAGCAATCATAGAAAAACAAAAACTAGAAGAGAGAATAGGCCAACTCAAAGGTGTAATAAAGAACGAAAAACTTAAAAATTTAATATTTATCTGACTTTCCCTCATATTTATCATAGTTGCAGGATTTTTCATTATGAAAGGATAAGATACAATAGAGAGATTTCATCATAAAACTCCGGAAAGAACAATCCGGATTTTTTTATATTTACAGAAATATTGTATTGACTTATATTATAAAATTAATATATTATATGTGTATTTACTCATATAATGAGGAAATGATACGAAAGGATATAAACTACCAAGTATATGTTACGATAGGGATATGTATTATTCTATTTTTTGTGTGTCTTATATATTTTACCAAAAAATTCATAGAAAAATCAAAAACGATAAAAACACTCAAACAGACAAAGAAATGATTAGTGGATAAGATTAATATTGGAAAAACCGAAGAAATAGGAAAGACCATAGAAAAAATAAAAAACGATATTAAGATAATGAAACAAGAAATAGCTATATCTCAAGAGAAAAGGAAACTAGAAAAGGAAAATCAGATAAATAAACAAATAAATGCATATTACGAAGAAATTATTATCGAAAAAAAAGCCAGAGAAATGGCCAAAGAAATACTATACCAAGGACAGACAGCTCAAAGAGAAAATTTACTTCACAAAGAACAAGTCAGAATTATGAATCAAAACATCAACAAATTTCTCATAGTATACAAAGAAAAAGATAAGATGCTTGAAGAAAGAAATAGGACAATAAAAGAAAAGAACACATCCATAGATATATTACAACAAAAGATCAACGAATTTGAGCAAAAAATAAAAAAACAGACAGAGAGGAACAACGAGCGAGAAAAAACAGATAAAGAGGTATTTGATATAGAAGAAAGTATCAAAACAGAAAAAAGAAAGACAATAACACTTATTATCTTATTTATGCTTTTTTGATTACTTAGTATATGACGGGCAATAGCTATTTACATATATTATATATAACACACACTATTTAAAGATAGTGGAAAAAATTTCTCCAAATTCTTGTCTACAACTATCAAAATTTTTATTTTCTAGTCGTTTTGGAAACTCATAATGGCAGAATTTAACAGTATTTTCTAGTCATTTTTCTGGCATACCCAAATACGTTTCTATATCTCATTTTTTAAGGATAAATGTATTTTCTTTATAAAGAGTATTTATATTCGAAACCAAATAATTGTATTTCTGTGGGAAAACGTTCTTAATAGTATCAACCAACTTATTATAATGACGATGAGTCTTTCAGCTTTTTTGAAGACCAGCATAATGTATCCTAGCTTGTTTATAATAATAGACTAAATCGGTTTGAGTCATAAATCCATAATCTACGATATTATCCCAATCACCAATAAAAAAGCATTGTAATCAGAATCTTGCAAGAAATTTAGTTCGGACCTTATTACTTCATTTTCCATTGATATTAATGATTTCATAATCAGTCACTTTACCACTTCGTTCAGGAAGTGTATGAAGATATTGTAGATAGAATTCAAAGAAATATTCATCAGTTTCACCCTCTACCATAATAATGTTGTTTACAAAGAATATTTTAGATAAATTTTCAAATTTAAGCAAATGGACTAAGGTAGCTTCATCAGCTGATAAAGTCAAAAATGGATTTTTAATTTTGGTTTCTCCATTGATTATAGAAAACCTATAAACATTTCCGATATTCAATTCATTAATAAAAAGAGGAGAATAGGTAGAAATGATAAATTGGGTTCATATATTCTGATTTATTTTTTCTATCATTTTTGAAAAACTTCTTTGCATTTGAGGATGAAAATGGATTTCTGGTTCATCGACGATAACCATTCCTTGGTTAAGTTCATACCCATACATAGTGAAAATCATAGACAATAAGGACTGTTCTCCATCACTTAAGTCAGCAAAAGTATTGGGTTGATTAAATTGATTTATCAAAACAAAAGTTAGAAGATTATTGGCATATTCAATATGTAATGTTCTATTGAAATATTTTTTAATAGCAGATGATAAACTAATATAAAAATCTGATTGCTGTAATTTCTGAGGATACATTGCCATATCTTCTGAATTCATTTTCAATGTAGAGTGATTAGAAATAATATTTCGAATTTTTTTTGCACAAAGATAGAATCCGATATAAGAATGATAATCAGAAGAGTTTTTTGTTCAAATAAAGGTATCCCAAGCATGAGGATCAACACTATTAGAGACGTTTTTTAGGCTTCTATCTATTCATATAAATCAAATGCAGTTATAGAGAGGGACTAATGGCTCATCAGTATCATTTCTTTCAAAATTATTATAGATATCGATATAAATTTGAACAAGCTCAATAGTCTGTAAATAGAGTAAGACAAATTGCTGTTCCTGAGAAATTTTTTTATCATTAATAAGTATTTTTTTGTCAACAATATTGAAAGAACACTCTAACGTAAAAGAAGCAGGAATAGCACGAATCTGTTCAATAGAAAGAACTGGATAATGGATATTCAAAGCACTATATACAGTAATAAGTTTATTTAAAATATCTGCATGAGTAGAAATATATTGCATATTATCATAATCATGTTGAGTCAAAGTAAACTGAATAATTACTTGGGAGGGGAGTTCAGGAGTAGTAAAATAGGGATGAATTCATTCTGTATATTGGTCATTGATAGTAATAACATGTTTTTTGTCTGTAGAGAGAAGTGTTCTATCATAGGTATAATCATTAAGGATTCCTACTTTGAGAATCTGTTTGATAATATATAAAAATCAGCTTTTACCAGCACCATTGGGTCAAATAAGAACATTCACGTTATTATTTACCTTATTATAAAAATTAACACCTTCGGCCTTAGAAAGATTAGGCTGATAAGGATAACTTAAAAGGTTTGAAATTTTGATATTTGCTAGTTGCATAGAGTGAGTAGAGAAGTATAAATACTTGTATGTTTCTACAAAATAAGTATACTCAAAACAGTTATTTTTGCAAATATACCAGTCTGCCAACATATAGGCAAAATTTATTATTTTAGTAAAGAAAAATGCAAGAATCTAAAGAAATAGGGCCACATATTACCAGTAAAGAAGAATTAGATATGTTATACAAAAACAAGAAAAAATCAGATTCTGAAGAGGGAATAAGCATTTTACCAGATAAAGATAAAAAAGAACACCATGAATCATCCAAGAATAGTAGAAAAATATAATTGATCTGCAGAAGAACTGTGTGAAGATATTGGAAATTTAGACTATGACGCTCTAGTCGAACATTTTGATTTTCTTACCAAAAAATTCAAGAAAGACTCACTTCACGATGGAGAACTTAACCATCCTGACGTAGCTCAATATTTAGGGAATATAGCCAAAGCATTACAAGAAATACTTGATAAAGACTTACAACCAATGGCAAAAACATGTAGACCATACAACGAAAAGGGGATAAAATAATTTTTACTACATAAGAGATACCGATGGATGATAGATTATTTTCATTTAAACAGAAATCACAAGATTTTATAGTGACAGAAGAATTACCATTTACTTTAGCAAATAAAGGAGAAGTGTTTTTCGCTTTTTTTGAAAAAAGGAATCTGAATACCATGGACGTAGTAAATCACATATGTTCTTCATGTAACATTCCCAGATTATCACTTGGGATAGCAGGACTCAAGGACAAAAAAGCAATAACAAGACAACGAATCTGTATTTACAAAAGTGCATTAAAAAAAGTTGGATGAGAAAGAGCTTTTTTGGATAGTATAGGAGAGGTAGCAAAAGTATTAAGAAATTGACGACATACAGATCCTATAGGAATGACTACACCCATCAAAAATAGTTTTTACATAAAATTAAGAGCAAACAAGAACCTTAGTATCAAAGAAAAAGATATTTCAAATAGAAAAATTTTAAGTCTATTTAAAAAATGATTTCCTAACTTATTTGGGAACCAAAGATTCGGTATCAATGGAATAAATCCAAAACAAGGAAGTGATCTCTTACAATGAAAATCGAATATAAGAGATAAGAAAGATATCGTGTTTAAAATTCAGGCATATGCAAGTAAGATATTCAATGAATATATCCATTCTAGAACAAAAAAATGACTACAGATTTTGGATGGAGATATCGTAGTAGATACAGAAAACGCTAAAAAAAATCAATTTGGAATCTATCAAGCAAAAACAAGAACAGTAAAACTATTTGATGGTAACCAGAAAAACGAGCAATTTTTTCACTATCCACATATCACAAAATGAGAAGTACCATTCAATCCAGAAACGATGCTAGTAACATGACCAGTTGTTGGATATAACCTTTTGTTAGCACCCAAAGAAAGTTTTGCAGGAAAGAAAGAACAAGGATTACTAGAAAAAAATTGAATCTCTGAAAAAAGCTTAAAGCTATGTATAGACTATAAAATACGATGAATCAGAAGACCACTCTGGGTATTTCCTCAAAAAGTAAGTGTACATTTCCAACAAGATGATATCATACTCAATTTCACTTTACCATCATGATCGTATGCAAGTATTATGATAGATGAGCTAGAAAAAAATTTATGAGTGAATGTTTCTCAATAGAGAAAGAACATTATTTTTTGTATAAATAGATAACTTTTTTGTTGTGCGCATCGTGAATAACTTCGAATGGAGTATGTTTAACAAAAGTAAACGAATTGGAAATGATAATTGAGTGAGTTCATAGAGTTTCAAACATCCAATCCTCAATAGCAACAAGTTGTGAAGGCCAAAGATAGATATAAACATAATCATAGCGATGTAATTGTGCTTTTTTAAAATTTGATCTAATAATGGTAATATGTTTGTATCAAAGCAATCGATTGGAAAACATACCATACCAGATAACAAAAGGATTGAGATCATATCATGTACCTAATAATCAAAAGTCTTTATTAAAAAATCTGAGCGCTTTCCCATCCCCACATCCAAGATCAACAATAGTTGATCATTTTTTTAAAATAAGATGTTTTTTCATAATCCTTAAATGATAATCAAATGAAGGCACATACGGAGCCTTTTTAAATCCAGTCACTATAGGTCATAAAATCAAAATAATAGCAAAAATAATGAATCATAGAATCATCAAGAAAACAAATATTAGAAGTAATATTTTTATAGTCATAAGGTATATGTAGGGTTATAGACCAGAAAGGAAATAGATTTTATTAGAAAAAAAATTACTCCCTAAAGAGTAATTTTGTATAATAAAGAAATATTATTCTGCTGCTACTTCTTCAGTAGCTTCAGGGGTTGTTTCTTCAGTAGCTTCAGGAGTTACTTCAGTAGTTACTTCTTCTGTTGTTTCAGGAGTAACTTCTTCTGTTGTTGTTTCGTCTGTCATAGTGGTTCGAGGTTAGTAAATAAAAAAAATCACGCATCAAATTCTCGATACAATTACCACCGTAAGAAAATCCTAAGTAATAGATAGACATTATTTAAAGAAATGATTAAATATATTGTTTGACTTAAAAAAATAATACATAAACGAATAGAAAACAAAAAATCACTCTTTAAAGAGTAATTTTTTTTATAAATTATAGATATTAAGAGGGAATTTATCACATATATTCCCAAATATCATCTTCTGCTCATATAGGTCATCATTCTGCTCAAGCATGGCATATAGGACATGAAAAGAACGTTGATCACATATCAACAAATTTTTGTGTTACTTCAATTATCAATCAACAAACTAAACATTTATACTTTCAAACAGCAGGAATTTTATGGGTTACCATAAATTTTGATCATACTTCTACCATGGATATTTGGTTAACATATAAAACATCATTTAGTTTATATTCTTAATGTTTGTATTATCTAGTGATGATTAGGAAGATATTTTTACTGTATCATTTGTCTGTTTTCTATCATTAAGAATGATACCAAGTGCAGCAATAAAGATAACTACAAATGCTATTCGTGCTAAAGCAGGTATGGTAACCACCCCAAATATTTTCCAATCTATTAGTGTACAAGGATTACCAGGTGCACAGGCAACAACATTCAGAGAATTTATCCATTGGATGATATAATGATAGCTCGTCAAAAGTATTCAAATAAAGGAAATAGGCAAGATCGTATAGGCTATTTTGGTATCTTTATTAATCAAGGCTATAAAAGAAATCAATACTAACGGATACATAATAATTCTAGCCCATCGACATAAATGACATGGTTCAAAACCGGTACCACCAAAAACATTACCAGAAGCAATATTACTAATAGGATCTCCAAAATTAGAAAAATATAAAGATCATAGCATAGCCAATAAAGATTGTACAAAAATAACACGAAGCATTCTTATAGGTTTCATGGACAATATAAAGAAAAAATAAACACAAATATATTATAGATAATATGACTAGGAATAATTATTTCAAGAGATAAATAGGTAATGAATTTAGCAATATTGAGAGATGAATAGGCTACTTTGCAGAACCCATTTTGCCTATGAAAATCAGTATAGCCATAGACAAAAGAAAATACGTTAATGTGTTATCGACATACATAATAGCTATTCAAAGATGAAAAGATATTTAACGACATAAATATGTGCTTATTATATGAAAAGTCAAGGAGCGATTGTTATAGTATCTACAACAAAGAAATAGTATTTTGACTCATATATTGAATTTCTATAAAGATAGACTATATATGTTTTGTATAAATAAATTTTACATCATCGATAGTGATATTACATGAAAAAAAAGATTCAGAAGGCATTATTTATAGGACATGGTTCACCTATGAATGTAATAGAAGATAATGAGTATACTGATTTTCTAAAAAAATTTACTAAAAACATTACTCCACCAAAGACGATTGTGGTTATATCAGCTCATTGGCAAAGCAATGGAACATACATTACTGGATGAAAAAATCCTGCACAAATATACGATTTCTGATGATTTCCAGAGAAATTATATACATTCAAATATGCGCCCCAAGGTAATCCTGAGTTGGCAGAAAAAATAGCATCAGACGATATCGGGGTAAAAATAGATAAAGATAGGGGTATAGATCACGCTGCTTGGGCTGTACTTACCCATATGTATAAAGATAATGAAATACGTCTAGTAGAAATCAGTTTAGATATAAACAAGACACTCGAACAACATTTTGAGCTAGGAAAGAAATTGGCTAAATATAGAGATGAAGATGTCCTATTTATATGAAGTGGAAATATCGTTCATAATTTAGGTAATATTTCGTTTGATGAAACAAGCAAACCATTTAGTTGGGCTGTAAAGCTAGATGAATGGTTCAAAGAGCAAATACAGAAAAACAATATCGATAAATTATTACACTACACACAGTATTTGCCTAATTATGAAGAAGGGATTCCGACTACAGAACACTATATCCCTTTATTATATACATTATGAATGATGTTATCTGAAGAAAAGATAACAACAATACATGAATCCATACAAAATGGGAGTATTTCAATGAGAAGCATAGAAATATCATAGATAATTAAGTTTTATTTAAGGTGCGTGGATATAATGCTGGCACAATATTTTTATATATTTACTAATAATATTATGGAAAACAAAAAAGAAATGTGTTGACACATACACTGACACAAGGAATGTTGCAACAAAGAAGCATGGGAAGAAAAGATGGAGAAATTTAAAGATCCAAAGTACTTTATCATTTGCGATGAAAAGATGACTCCAGTGAAAATCATGAGAATCGCTATTGAAAACTGAATGATTAAACATGAAAAACTACATCTAAAAAATGGTAAAGACGCACAAGAGAAAATCGAACAACGAAAAAAACTATATAGTTAATAAATACACATATAGTACTAATAAAAAAACCATCCATAAAAAATTAGGGTAGTTTTTTTATTAATTCTTTATTAAAGAAATAACCCGTCATTTGGCGGGTTATTTATTGGTTAATATTTATATTACTTCGTGGTTTTCTTTTTCATGCGATTCACGATTGCGGTAAATTGAGCTTGCGTTACTTTACCTTCTTTAGCTGTACCTTTGATAGCAGATAAGTAAGCAGTGTAATCATTATTAGTAATCGCTGTACTCATAGCAACTTTGTGTTGCTGTTTAGTTACCATTGTTGTAAACTGAGCCTGAGTTACTTTACCTTCTTTAGTAGTGCCTTTGATAGCAGCTAAGTAAGCAGTGTAATCATTGTTAGTAATCGCTGTATTAATAGCCTGAGTATTGAGTTTTAGCCACACATACGATTTTGTTTTCATGATTTTACTATGTACTTTTGAACTTGTGCTATCCAAAGAAGTACTTGTACTCGCGAAAGTAAATCCTGATGCTGTAGTTAAAATAGTTAGTCATAGAAGACCTGCGACAAAAAGAGCTTTTGATTTCATGATTGTGTTTAGTTAGAATTTAAAGATATCCTTTGAGGACGACGACAGTATACACATGATACTTAAAAAAACCTTAAACGAACATCTGCAATGTCGACAAAAGGGAAATCAAAAATGTTTTTTTAGTACGTATTTCTAACTTCCTGTTGTAGTAGGAAGGTTTTGTAGTTGATTTGAATTTTATGGCTGATTAGTGTTTTGGGAGTTTTAAGATCCGTTTGGTCTACATATTCTTCATCTTCATCACTGAAATTGATTGCCCCCATTCTGATAAATCATAGGATATATCTTTATAAAAAATCAAATAAATATCCTATTGATTCAAATAAAAAATAAGATTGACTCTATCTAATATATGGATATACTATTTATCCAGTACAAATAAAAAATAAGCCTATGGCAAAAAATTAAAAAAAAAAGAAAAAAAGTATGGAAATTTTTAATTCAAACAAAATGACCATTTCTGGAAGTACAGTACAGAATTGGGAAAAAACCGTATCCGGAAATACTGAATCAGTATTTACCGTAACATCAACTGAAGACATAAAGTCTAGTATCGTTCTAAGTGGTCCACCAAGGACCAATCAAGAACTATATGTGGCTACCGGTGGTATCATATCACCCAATGTCTATTACCGCTTTGTGCACCGTTAAACAACGCAACAATGCAAAAATTACTTCTGTATTAGAGGTAATTTTTTTATCCATTTTTTCTATAAACAAATTACATAAGTTATCTTGTAACCTTTTAAGAATAACATATATATCAGATATATTTTACTGTTAATGGAAATGTATGAAAGATAATATCTTCTCTTGAGAAAACGGAATATTAGAATATTTGAATCCCAAAAATATTATAACTCCATTGGTAGAATTACCAAAAGTATTAAATCCATTTGCTAATGAAAAAGTTAGAATTTTTGCAAAATTACTCAATACCTTACCACTGACGAATCTCAAATCTATACCGGCATTTAATATGCTAGATAAAAGCAATCTAAAGGACAAACACACTATAATAGAAAATTCTTCAGGGAATACTGTTTTATCTTTAGCTGTGATTTGAAAGTTATTAGGCGTTGATACAACAAAAGCATTTGTATCAAATAGCATATCTACATGAAAGCTTAAACTTCTCCAACTTTTTTGAGTACATCTCATAATAAATAAAGAACCAATTGATCCTGACCCAAAAGATAAAACTCGCTGAATCTATAAAGCACAAGAACTTTGAAAACAAGATTGATGGATAAATCCATGACAGTATGAAAATGAAGAGAACTGTAACGCCCATTATATAGTCACCTGATCACAAATATATCAACAGATGAAGTGAGATATCCAAATACTTTGTGCCTGATTGTGAACAACAGGAACAGTATCATGAACGTCAAAATATCTAAAAGAAAAGATAAAAAACATGTATACTTTATGAGTAATGAGAAAAGATAACAATCCGATTTCATGAACAAGAACAAAAACATTATTAAAAGAAGTAGCTTTTGATTGGTCGAAATATGTAGATAAAACGATTGAGATTTGAACTAAAGAATCTTATGCAGAAAGTCTTCACCTCATCAGGAATGGGATCGTAGTTTGACCAAGTTCTGGGTTTGCACTAATATGATTAAAAAGATTTTTAGAGGAAAAAAAGCAAGAAAACACATTAGATTCGTTTAAAAATAAAAAATGAGAAATAAATATTGTATTTATTTGTTGTGACAGTCCATTTCCATATATTGACGAATATTTTTCCTATTTAGATAAAACTGATTTTCCTACAATAGAAAACGAGGAATTACTTGTAAATAAGAAATAATTACAATAGTTTTTAAAAAATTGGATTTTTTATTCGAGTCATAATGTGGAAATTATATTTTGTACATGATTACCAGGTTGTACATTATTTCGTTCTTTTATTATATTTCATTTTTTATCAAGCAAAAATGTACATCTAATAGTTCAAGTAGCCATCCCACCATACACGTTTTTTTCTGATAACGCATTATATTTTTTATGCAAAAGTAAATCTGGATCAGATATAAGTGGTATTGATAAACCATGTTTTGTTATAAAATTACAATGTGAGTTATCCGAATCCTTACTAATTCCATAAACTCATATATTGTATTTTCTAAAAATAGCATAATTTTCGGAAAAATCCTTTGCCTCTATTGTACATCAAGGCGTACCATCTTCAGGATAAAAATAAATAATTGTTTGTTCATGATTTTTAAATAACTCATTAAACTCTATATCTTCAATATTCTGATTTAATAACGACAAGCGCACTTTCATAACAAAAGTATTTAGTAAGATAAAAACAATTAACGGGTATATAAGCATATTATATAATAAGTACAGTATATATATATCTTACTTAAGAGAATTTTAAATGGATAATACTATTGGTACAATGTTTTAAGGTCATATTGAATTCCTCTGGAGATAGGATATCAATTAGTTTAGGTTAGCTTTCTTATAGTAATATATTATACTTATTGATGATATGCGAATTGAGAGTACAATAATTTTTATCTGACTTTTTATTGAATGAAAAAATCACAAATAATTTTACTAGTACTGTTTACTACAATAATACTTACAGGATGTACAAACAATCAAAATATATTGTTGCAACAGCAGGTAATTCAACAAGATACCAATACAACAGGCAATATTAGTGTAATAAATGATACTAATACAACGAATGATACTACAACAAATGATACCAATGCAACAGACAGCACTAAAACAATACCTTTTAGTGAAGTGTATCCTAATAATAATAATTTTGATATAGCAGATAGCACTAAAGGATTTCCTTTTCATCAATAGATTATAAAATAGGTATTTTTTTTATCTCTTATTAGTCAGTAATATGGAAAATTATGTGTTGATAACATGAGCATCAAGTGGTATTTGATATGCGTTTGCTGAGATATTTGCAAAAAATAATAACAATCTGGTTCTTGTTGCAAGGTCGGCTCAAAGATTACAGGACATCAAAAAATTATTGGAAGATACCTATAAAATAAAGGTATATATCCTAGATAAAGATCTTACGTTGAAAGATTCACCGAAAGAAGTATACGAGTTTACTGAGTCCAATAATCTGAAGATTAATTATTTGATCAATAATGCATGATTCTGAGATTACGGAGAGTTCTCTGAAAGTGATCCAGAAAAAGATGCACAGATGATACAGTTGAATGTTCTAGCACTAACGAACCTAACAAGATACTATGTAGCAGATATGAAAAAAAACGATTACGGAAAGATATTGAACGTTGCCTCAACTGCAGCATTCGAGCCTGGACCATATATGGCAGTATACTTCGCTACAAAAGCGTACGTTTCAAGTTTCTCCCTAGCACTATCAATCGAATTAGCCAAAACCAAGATAACAGTAACTACATTGTATCCTGGACCAACAAAATCAAATTTTGTACAATCAGCTAGTGCAGAATGAGCACAGATATTTTCTTGAAAGTTATCAGACAGCTATGATGTAGCATCCTACGGATATAAAAGTATGATGAGCGGTAAAAGAATGGCCATTTATTGAGTCTTGAACAAAATACAAGCGTATAGCATGAAATTTCTCCCTATGGGTTTGGTACTAAGGGCAATGAATAGTATTATGGGAAAGCAAAAGAAACAATAAATAGAGTTTTATATTAAAAAGAGGATGGGAGATACCCTCTTTTTTGTAATTAGATAATAAATTATGTATTAATTCAGATAATCATATTAGAGTTACCTTTTTCTTTTAGTAATTCGTTCATCAATCTGATTTTCTGAGAATTACCAATATATATGAGAATTGAGTTATCCCAATAGGATATAATTTTTTCTATCAAATTCAAATGTTCAGAAATAGATAATCAAATCATGTTCATTATTTCAGGGTTTCTATCTTGACTTGATTGCAGATATCATGAAGTAAAATCTTCTGATAGTCAATAAGATAGTATAAGTTCATTAATATCTTGAATATTATATCTTTCTTGTTTATTGTTGTTTTGTTCTCAAAACTCTCCACTTAAATTTGAAAAATCTATTTTTTCTCAAAATATCATGTTACATGTTTCTTTGTTTATATTAAATTGTTTTTTTAATTCTTCCTTGTTTTTAGCATTTACTCAATAATCTCAAAAGAACAAATCTACTGGTAATTCTCTTCAGAAATTATCCCTAAAATATCTTTGTATCTGTTGAAGTATTATATTGATTTCTGAAAGTTTATTTAATTGGTCATTGTTTATTTGTTTTTGATCTGTTTCTAATTCTGTCCAAGATCATTTTTCAAATCATGCACATGAAATAATTTTTATCCTGGGATTATCAATAGTAACTATCTCTTTTGAACAAGTAACACTTATATTGTTTCTGATATTACATATCTTGGAAAATGTTCACTTGAGATACTTGTTTGTTATAGATATTTTATTTAATTCTAAACTCTTTAAGTGAAGGTTATTGTAAAGATACATACAATTTGACCAATCTTCTTTATCTCGATACTTTTTACTAAGTAAACTATTGATTTCATGTATGTTTCATGAATCAAATCAAAGTTTTTCAAGTAACTTTATTGTATCTTTGGATGTTACATAATTACTCTTATATGGAGTTATTTTTCATTCTGCTATCGCTAATGACAATACAATCCTTTCGATATATTTTTTAAAGTAAGTTGGATTATTATTTGATATAATTTCTCTATTGAGCCTGTCTGTGTATTTTCAAACTTCTGACCTAAATCACTGTATAATATCGGTTTTGTCTATTTTTTTTTTTGAATCCACTGTGAATGGATTTTTTCAGTATAATGTTTTTGCATTTGCAATTATTTCCGAGTAATAGTTTCAATGAGTACTGAGATTAAAGTTTTCGAATCATCATATATCTAATTTATCTTTATAAATTAGTGTAATATCTAAATTATCAATTCATTGTTCTAGAAATTTATTTTTAATATTATTGAGTGTATCTAAATCATTTGGTTGGATTTTATTAAGGACCAATATAAAGTCAAAATCTCTAGGTTGTCCATAATTAAATATTCGTGATCAATGTGATAATATACCAAAAACATCTTCCTCCTTCTTTGTTTCGAATACAGCATCAGTAAATAGTTCAGTAAAATTTATTCTTTCATTTATTGTCTCTAATGATTTGAATATTTGATTTTTTGATTCTTCTTTTGATCTATTGATAACACTCCATGATAAATGTTTTTTTTCTCATTCAGGCAAAATTATGTCTTCAATAAGATTTGCATTCTTTTTAAGAGATTCAGTAGATAGTCTATCAAAATCTATCTCTTCATCTCATTTTACCGCTCATATAGACACCTTACCTTCAGGGTATTTATCTGGAACTCTAAATAATGTTCAAGCCGATAATTTTGAATATCCTTCTTGATTTAGTCTATAATCTTTTGAACGACTATTAGTAATATACTCATGTAATCCATTTCGATCAACCGTACCACTAGCATTAGTTAATGGTGAAAGAGCTATAATCTTTCATATATTTTCATCCCAACTTAAACTTAGTGCTATTCATCAACCAAATGAGCTTCATATGACAGTAATATGTGATTGTTTATTATCCAATATTTTTCCTGTTCTAATACATTGTATAACCTTTTTTATATCTTCTGCTGGATTGGTAGCTAAAAAATCTCAGTCACTTTCTCGCGTACCTGAATATTGTGGATATACACAAGATACCTTATATGTATCAGAAATATATCTTATTATCTGGTCATTAAATCAGTTTGATTCAGGAAATCATGGACAGAATAGTATTGTTTGTCTAGATCAAGAAACAGATATAACTTTCATATTTATACCTGAAATTTTAATTATTTCTTCATTTGACTGTGATAATTCTAAATGTTCCTTCATAGTCATACCTTAATAGGTAAATTATATTTTATAATAAATACATATTAGTAGTAAAAAGTCAAGTAAGCTTTAATACTAGATATAGAACAAAATAAAGGGAGATATACACTCTTTTTTTAACGAAGCAGCCAAAGGATAAAACCCACTGAAACAAATTTGACATTAGTGATATAATCTATATAACAATTTTTAATTAACAAAAACATTAACCCAACAAAAATAAAATCTAGTAAATAGAATATTTTTTTAATTACGTGATCTTTAACAATATCATATATTGATCAAGTAATTTTTTGTAAAATAATAATAATCACTTAATAAAATAAAACACATGAAACAGAAATCAGTTTACTTTTTCAAGTCCACAGCAAACCATCTTGTTTTTGCAATTCAATCTGCTAACGTTTTAGTTTCAGCTGACTTGAAAAAGCTGCGTTGGATGTTTAGTACATTTGACGCCCACTATCATCCGACAAACTCCATTAAGGGAGACTTTATTGGCCCTCGTAGGGGACTGGTAACACCGTGGTCCACTTCTTCAGTAGAAATTACTCAAAACATGGGGATCAATGGGATTATCAGGATTGAGGAATTTGTACAAATCAAAGGTGATGGAATCTTTGATCCAATGCTTAAGAGTGTTTACAAAGGCATTAATCAAAATGTGTTTGTAGCAGACAAAAAACCTGAAGCCACAATTTTGGTAGATGATATATCTGCCTATAATAACAAGGAAGGCTTAGCACTCAGTATGGATGAGATTTTGTACCTCAAATCCTTATCTCAAAAGCTCAATAGAAATCTTACCGACAGTGAAATATTCGGCTTTGCTCAGGCGAATTCCGAACATTGCCGTCATAAGATTTTTAACGGGACGTTTGTGATTGATGGTCAGACAAAACCATTTACACTCTTCCAATTAATCAAAGAAACAACCAGGAAAAACAGGAACAGCGTAGTATCTGCATATACCGATAACTGTGCATTTGTACAGGGACCTATGGTAGAACAGTTTGCTCCTGCTGACCCGACAACATCTGATTACTTTAATGTCTTTGATTATGAAGCCGTATTATCACTTAAAGCTGAAACTCATAACTTTCCAACTACTGTAGAACCCTTTAATGGTGCTGCAACAGGATCGGGGGGTGAAATAAGAGACAGAATGGGTGGTGGTAAAGCTTCTTTTCCCTTAGGAGGTTCGGCTGTGTACATGACAGCATATCCTCGTTTAAGTAACGACAGACCCTGGGAGCAATCGATTAAGCCTCGTAAATGGCTTTATCAAAGTCCCGTAGAAATTCTGATCAAAGCATCTAACGGTGCAAGTGACTTCGGGAACAAATTTGGCCAACCGCTCATCAATGGCGGACTCTTTACCTTTGAACATTACGAGAATGGTAATACGTTAGCGTATGACAAAGTAATCATGCTCGCTGGTGGTATCGGTTATGCCAAAAAGGTTGACTGCATGAAAGACAAACCACAAAAAGGCAACAAAATTATATTGCTTGGTGGTGACAATTATCCAATCGGGATAGGCGGTGGCGCCGTATCATCTGTGGCTACTGGAGAATACAAAAACTCAATAGAGCTAAATGCTGTACAACGCGCAAATGCTGAAATGCAGAAGCGCGTATACAATGTGATCCGTGCAATTGGAGAAATGACTAAAAATCCGGTTTTCTTGATCCATGATCATGGTGCTGGAGGGCACTTCAATTGTTTTGTGGAATTGGTGGGAGAAACAGGAGGAGTGATCCACCTGTATGAACTGCCGATAGGTGATCCTACATTATCTGACAAAGAAATTATTGGCAACGAATCGCAGGAAAGAATGGGGTTGGTTGTCAGTGAAGATGATGTGGATCTTATTCGCAAAATTGCTGAACGTGAACGCACTCCAATATATGTAGTAGGTGAAATAACCGATGACATGAAGTTTGTCGTGGACAAAGAAGATGGAAGCAAAACTATTGATATGTCTCTGGAATATATGTTCGGCAACCCGCCGAAAACAGTCATGAACGACACAACTCAGTCAATAGTATATAATGACATTTCTTTGTACGTAGATGTACCAAGTATCAACGGCTATGTCAACGAACTGCTCCAATTAGAAGCAGTCGCTTGTAAAGATTGGTTAACCAATAAGGTTGACAGATCCGTAACAGGCAAGGTTGCTAAACAACAATGCTGCGGGGAACTCCAATTACCACTTAACAACTTGGGGGTGATGGCCCTAGATTATCAGGGAGAATCAGGCATTGCCAGTAGTCTGGGTTTTGCACCAGCAGTAGGATTAGTAGATCCCAAAGCGGGGTCAGTAATGTCTATTGCAAAGGCGCTTACAAATATTATCTGGGCACCAATACAAGGTGGTTTATCTGGAGTATCACTCAGTGCAAACTGGATGTGGCCATGCAAAAATCCTGGCGAAGACGCTAGATTGTATGAAGCAGTAAAAGCTGCAAGCGAGTTTACTATTGCTCTGGGTATCAATATCCCAACGGGCAAAGATTCGTTATCTATGAAACAAAAATATCCGGATGGGAGTGTCGTTTATGCTCCAGGTACGGTTATCATCTCAGCAATGGGACAGGTCACGAACATCTCTGCAGTCATTGAACCTTGTCTCAAACACATTAAGGGGAGTAAGATTTACTATATCGATTTCGGTAAGTCTGGCTTTAACCTTGGTGGAAGTAGCTTCGGACAAATACTTAATAAACTGGGGAAACAAACACCCACAGTTTCTGATCCTGAATATTTCAAGGTTGCTTTTGAAAAGATCCAATCTTTGATTTCACAGGAAAAGATCCTCGCCGGGCATGATGTTTCTGCTGGTGGTCTTATCACCACTTTACTTGAGATGAACTTCCCAAATACAAAAGGAGGTATGAAAATTGACCTTTCTTATGTAGATGCTCCATTGGCCAACATGCTCTTTAGTGAAAATCCTGGAATCGTAATACAAACCCAGGATGATATATCCATTGAGCTGGAGGGACTTTCATTCTATGAAATTGGTACATACTCAGAAGGAAGAGAAGTAAGTATCATAAAAGGCGCAACAGATATATCTTTTGATATACATGACCTGCGTGAGAAATGGTATCTTACCTCGTTCTTACTTGATAAAGTGCAAAGCGGTGAAAAATGTGCGACCAATCGCTATCACAATTACAACGAGCAGCCACTCAATTTTATCTTCCCAAAAAACTTTACGGGTAAATTTGACCAGTATGCTATAGATCCTAAACGACGTAAAAGTAGCGGTATCAAAGCCGCCATTATCCGTGAGGAAGGGTCAAATGGGGATCGTGAAATGGCATGGATGATGTACGTATCAGGGTTTGATGTCAAGGATGTCCACATGACTGATCTTATCTCTGGAAGAGAAACTCTCGAAGATATCAATCTGATTGTCTTTGTGGGTGGCTTTTCCAACAGCGATGTCCTCGGTTCCGCAAAAGGATGGGCTGGTGCATTCATGTATAATCTTAAGGCGAAAGAAACTCTTGACCGGTTTTATGCCCGTCAGGATACTCTTAGCTTAGGCGTATGTAATGGATGTCAGCTCATGGTTGAACTCGGTTTAGTTACTCCGGGAATGGGTAAAATGCCAAAAATGCTTCATAATGATTCGCAAAAATTTGAATCAGCATTCGTTAACGTTTCCATTCCTGAAAATAATTCAATAATGCTCAGCTCATTAGCTGGTACCCGACTTGGGATATGGATAGCTCACGGTGAAGGCAAGTTTTCTTTGCCTGGCAATGAGTCTGATTACCAGATCCCTATGAAATATTCTTATGACCAGTACCCAGGTAATCCTAATGGGTCTGATTACAACGCTGCAGCAATTTGTTCTTCTGATGGTCGTCATCTTGCATTGATGCCCCATTTTGAAAGATCCATTCGTCCATGGAATTGGGCTTATTATGTTGAAGAACGTAAGTCTGATGAAATTACTCCATGGATTGAAATATTCATCAATTCGAAAAAATGGATCGAGAAGAACATTCAGTAATTATGTAACTGTGTATAATGTAGTTTATAAACCTTTAACACCACGAGCGGTATTTGTCTCGTGGTTTTTTTATTAAAATAATTTATTGTAAATAGAGGAGTGAAGAAATAGAAGTGGTTAAAAAATTTTGATTGCAATAAAATAAGTTATTATGGAAACAGATGCTGCAAGAGTTGCTCACCATAATAAATCAATAATAGTCACTAGTAGTGGCCGTCATTTTATTGTTGCGAGATTTGTTAAATCGTATGTTGCATATGTGATCAAACCGAATAAAGCACCCCACAATAATGCTTGAACCCAGGAACCTTTTTCAATAGCTGGTTTAATAATAAATATAACTAATCCAACAATGAACAATAGATAAAAAATAATTGCTGCTGATCGATTGATATTATTTTTCATTAAAAATCATAATTGTTTAGCATAGAAATTTTTTGCTACTAGTCCTAGTCGTACCATATCAATAGCAAAAAAGACTGGTAGCGCTATTGCATAAAGTTTTATGAACATAGTATTTTTGGGAGTAAATAAAAATTAGTTTATAACTTTTTTTTATTTTGCTTCAATCCACCATTCGTTTGTTCTCATGAATGGAATAGTCCAAGGATCATTGTATTGGTTTAAGATAGGTAGTGTATTTGTTGTAATATTTTGTTCTTTTAATGCTTTTTGAAACTTAATAAGTTGTTTGTTCGCTCTTGCCTCATTTGCATATCATGAAAATTTCCATACGTAATATTTTTTTGCTGGAATTTCAACAAAAGTGATATTAGGATTAGTTGGTGTTGGTAACGTTTTTATAGTATATTTGCTTGGCATAGTAAATGTAATAATATAACTATCGCCTTCTTTTTGTGTCCCAACAGGAGCTGTCATAGGAATTGTACTATTTATCTTTTTTGCTCCTACTGGTGCTGTCATAGCTATAGTGCTATTTGTCTTTTTTGTTCCTACTGGTGCTGTCATAGCAACTGATGTCTTATTGGTATTTCATCAAAATATATATCACGCTAATTGACGAAATCATTCATTGATAGCTTTGCTTTGAGATCATGTTACAGATACAATCGCTTGTATCATAGGACCCATTCCACGCAACTCTATATTTCCACTTATTGTTGTGTTAGAAATAATTTTGGGTCTTTCGATACTTCTTGTGCCAAAATATGACCAAGATACTCGTACGACTAATACGATAAATATAATTATAAGAGAGATTTTCATGGGTATATATTATGGATAAAAATATATAATGGGGATTAAATGATAATTGCCCAATCTAATTTTAGGTTTAGAAAATGGTTTTTCAAGGAGAAAAAATAGAGGAGAGGAGAGACCCTCTTTTTTTGAAAAAATATAGAATTGAAAAATTAAGAAAATGGAGTATATACAGATATTTAATATTTAAACGGCAATAATTATGGACAAAAAAAAGATAAATGAATTGGGTGATTGGCGTGGTAAAATTCTAGACGAGTTTCGCCTAATAATTAAGGATATAAGGCCAAAGATAGTCGAAGAGATAAAATGGAGAAAACCATCGAACTCAATGTCTGGTGTCCCAGTCTGGTCTCACAATGGGATTATCTGTACTGGTGAAACCTATAAGGATAAGATAAAGCTCACCTTTGCCAATGGAGCTTTACTAAAGGACCCCGCAGGAATTTTCAATTCCAGTCTTGATGGCAAGACCAGACGTGCAATTGACGTTCATTTATGAGATGAATTAAACAGAACCGCGCTTAAAAATTTGGTTCTAGAAGCCATAACATTAAATCTAAATCGCCAAAAATAATATATTTTTATTATCATATTCAGTGCCCAAGGAAAGATTTGATTTAAATTATAAATCATGAAAATGAAAGGAAACTTAAAATCTAAATTAATTGATACATATATTAGCACATTCACGAAGCAAACTCAGGAGAAGTTAAATGAAATAAGAAATATCATAAGAAGTGAAGCCCCTGACGCTCAAGAAAAGATTAGTTATCAGATACCCACATTCTTTTTGAACGGTAATCTGGTCCATTTTGCAGCATATCCAAACCATATTGGTTTTTATCCAACCTCTAGTGGTATTGAAGCTTTTAAAAAGGATTTATCGAAATATAAGTATGCTAAATGATCCGTCCAATTTCCTATAGATGATCCTTTACCCATAGAACTTATTAGAAAAATAGTAGAGTTTAGAGTAAAAGAGAATACTAAATAAAAATCAGAATAATTTTTAAATATATTCTGGATATACATGTGTTATCGTTATGCATTATCAGTAAGACCAGAAATCAAGGAAAGGTTTAATATCAACGATCTTCCTCTTGGACTTGAAACACAATATAATATCGCGTTGTGAAAAGAGATTCCTGTTGTAGTAAAGTGAGAAAATAAGAATGAAATGATGTTGATGAAATGGTGACTTATACCTCATTGGGCAAAAGAGAGTAAGATATGATATAATTTATGAAACGCCAAAGCTGAGACTATTGATCAAAAACCATCATTTAAACAATCATTTGAAAGTAAGAGATGTATCATCCCTGCTTCCTGATTTTTTGAATGGGAACATATAGGCAACGATAAAATCCCATATTATATATCACCCAAAGATGATGAATATTTTTGATTTGCTTGAATATATGATATACGGAAAGATGAGGATGGGAAAGATATATACTCCGTAAGTATAATAACTACAACCCCTAACGATGAGATTAGCAGAATACATGACCGCATGCCTTCTATATTAGGAAAGGGACATGAAAATGACCGACTATATATAAACGACAAAGAATCGCTTTTAAAACTACTTAAACCATCTAGCGATACTCAAATGTATAGAGTTTCTTCTGGGGTGAACGGTGTCAAAAGCCAATGAGAACAATTAATTCAGAAAATTTCTTAATCCTATTGCAAAACAGAATGAATTATTTATATAAGCGAACGTTCGTTCGTTTTATTGCTTTTGCTAATACCATGTGAAGGAAGTCCATGTATGATGATCATCTCAATAAGTTTAGGAAGTACTATTTCAAGACTCGTAAGGTGCCTTCATTACAGAAATGAGGGGAGATTATATGACTGTCATCCAAATCCAGTGTCCATAATTTTTATCAGAATCTGGTAAAATCAGATTTTCTAACAAAGATGGATAACGAATATTTTCCTACCAAGAAACTAACTTCAATTCCGCTATTTGAATCCATTCACGCTGGATTCCCTTCTCCCGCAACAGATGATCTGAAGTCAGAGATGTCTATTGAAGATTATATGATAGATAATCCTAACTCTACGATTATGTTAAAAGTTAAGTGAGATAGTATGATAGACGCAGGAATAAGAGAATGAGATATCATCGTAGTAGACAAAGCAAGAA
Source organism: uncultured Candidatus Peribacteria bacterium (assembly GCA_964613015.1). Taxonomy (GTDB): domain Bacteria; phylum Patescibacteriota; class Gracilibacteria; order Absconditabacterales; family Absconditicoccaceae; genus CAJBLF01. The sequence continues at coordinate 29,978 of CAZTFP010000007.1, forward strand.
AGCATCAGATTGGTGATATAGTTGTAGCTATTATTGATGGAGACTATACCGTCAAATATCTACAGAAAGACAAAACCCATAATTATTATCTAAGCGCTGGTAATCCTGAGTATGATGATATATACCCCAAGGATGATTTAGAAATTTTTGGTGTTGTGCTTTCATCATTTAGGAGATATTAAGATGATATTAAAGAAATCTGATAAAGTATGGTGACTTGTAGACTGTGATAGCTTTTATGCTTCATGTGAAGTTTTAAGGAATCCAGCATTAAGATGAAAACCTGTCTGTGTAGGAAGAGATAAAGATATAGTGCTTGCTGCTACCTATGAAGCAAAGAGATATGGAATAAAGACAGGTACAGCAACCTGGGACGCTAAAAAGTTATACAAAGATATAATCATTATCCCTCCTGATTTTGCTTACTATGGTAGAATTTCAGAAAAACTAGTAGAATATTTATATGGTATCAGTGAGAGAGTAGAAGTATTTAGTATCGATGAATCATTTGTAGATTTAAGCTGACTAGCTGAACATACAGAAGAAGCATATAGAGAGTTCTGAGAGAAGCTTAAGATAGATATAAAGAATAAAATCTGAATACCAGTTTCTATAGGACTATGACCAACAAAGTTACTAGCGAAGATGTTCTGTAAGATCAATAAACCACGAGGTGAATTTGTAGCTCTAGAAGAGAGTAGTATCGATAAAGTATTACAGAACCACAAGGTAGGAGATATAACTTTTATCGGATCACAGTGGAACAAAAAGCTCCAATATATCTGTAAATCAGCCTATGATTTCAAGTCGCTTAACTACGAGGATGTAAAAAATATGATGTGACAGAACGGTATGAAGTTATGGTTTGAGCTAAACAGTATCAATGCTATGACCTTCGGGAACCCAGACAAGCCCAAATGAATAAGTAGGGTATGGTCATTCCATCCCAACTTCACCACAGATAAAACTAAAGTATTCACCTATCTCTTAGAAAATTTTGAGAGAGCGTATACGCATCTACTAGACGTAAATATGAAAACCAAGTATATCAAAGTATATATGAGAGACAAAGATTTTAATCCCTATAGTATGGATACTCGTTTACCGTATTCCATAAACGATAGAACCAGGTTAAGCTCGATAGTAAAAACAATATTTGAGAAGATATTTACTCCATGACTTAGTTATAGAACTACGTGAGTATTTTTATGAGAATTAGAGAATAACCAACATCAGCAACCATCTATTTTCGACATCCAAAATATACACAAACAAAACGATTTGCTAAGCACAACGATAAACAAGCTAAACAAGAGATTTGGGGACTGAATAGTAACCGTATGATTCATAGGCAAGCATGTAAAGAAGAAGATAGACGACCTGATCATGGGTAGTGTAAGATAAAGAAAAGGACCTGGGGTCTTTTTTTTATAAAAAAATATATCAATATTATAGTATATTCAACAGAGAATTTTATTAAAAATCAGTTCAAAAATCGACCCAAAAAATGACTCAAAAAACAACTCAATTTTTGCCTTTTAAGCCACTTTTGAACGAAATAAAGAAAAATTATCGCTTGATTTTTGTAGTTTTTTTGTATAAAATAAAAAAAATATTTTTAATATATTACAAATATAACTATGACAAAGAAAACCGGTGATGGGTGACTATCCATAAAACAAGATCTATTTTGTAAATATTGTATAGAATCTGGTGGCAATGCAACTGAGGCATACTGTAAAGCATATTGAAGAACTAATAGAGATTATGTCAGAAGATATGCTTCAAGACTAAACAAAAATCCATTTATTAAAGAAAGAATACAAGAACTTATGGCAGAAGCATGATTGAATAGAATACATCTTAGTATGGGGATATTAGATCTTGCAAATCAAAACGAAAACATGTTTGTAAAGCTTTCTGCTATGAATTCATTAATGAAAATTGTTGATAAACTTGATAGTCAAGATAAGACAACAGAGTTAATAAATGACACCACAACAGTTCCTATTTTGGGATCAAATATAAAAAGTATGGTGCTTTTATTAGAAGATACCATAAAGAAGGTAAGGTCATGAGAAATTAATGAAAAAACAGCAAGTAGTATAATGGGATTAACCAACATTTTAATGAAGATATATCCAATTTACAAAAGAGAGACTCCAAGAGAAGAAGACAAGCTAACTCCTGAACAACAAGAACAAATCGACAACATGCTTAGGAAACACCACAAATATTGTTGTATGTCGGATAATGAGAATAATACCTTGCCAAGCATTACAAGTAATGTAGCAGTGATTTACTAATATTTCCTTTGAAAATAATTTCAAAATTTCAAAGAATATTACCACAGTTATAATGTTATCATATTCGCTTTTTAAATATATCTAATACCTCCTTATCGCCACTCTTCACATACTTAAACAATATGTCTAAAATACCCTCATTTATTAAGCATCTATTTGCATTATTTTTGAATATATCTCCTTCTTGGGATTTATTAACAATAGGACAAATTCAACAAAAACAAGAGTACGGGCATTGATAACAACGAGGAAATGCTTCTGTACACGATGACATACACATAATCTTTGTTACATCATTCTGATATAAATCTTTATATAACGAATCATTCACATTCCCGATTTTAAATAAATCACATCCTGTTTCAGCCATCATTCTTCCTTCATCACATGTATATATATTTCAATCATAATTTATTGCCACTTGTCATATAACAGCTCAGCAAGGAGATCTTATCTCCATATGATTCATATCATATCTTTGAAATATTTTAGATAGATATATCTGTGCAGTCCCTTCGATAAACAACTTTCATCATTTATTAATTTCAATTATATAAGTTAATGCTTTTTCATAAAAACTTAAAAAATCAGCAGAACTATAACCAATAATCTCAGAAAGTTTTTCTGCGAATCAAAAGGGGTTTAGTGGCCTTAAATAGATCGAATTCAGTCATAGGCTTATATATGTGTCAATAATCTGTTTATATTGATCTAGGCTCATTTTTGTTGTGGTCTGGATTGCGTTTACCTTATTCCTGATGTTCATATCTTTGTACTCATCATTAATAAACTTAAGTTTCTCCATTAATTTATTGTAAGCGTCTTCATTCTTGACTGGTCTATTTTTATTATGAAGATATCTATCTCAATCTAATGAGGTACATATTTTAACATCATTTTTAATTAGAAAATCTAACATTCATTTTTCCAATAAAAGAATATTTGAAACCACATTGATATCGATTGATTTATCTAATTTTCATGGAACTAGTCTCACTTTCTCAACTATAAATTTCAATACTTCAAAATTCAATAAAGGTTCTCATCATTGAAATTCTATAGTAATATTTTTGTTGGGCGACTGTAATATTAAATCGACTGTTCTTTGTGCTGTATTATAATTCATATCAAGTTTTTTATCTTCTCAACACTTTCTACTAGCTTGACAATATATGCAATTTTGATTGCACCTATTAGTAAGCACAACTACAAATAAAGATGTCCCTTTTTCTAAATATCATTTACTCTTCCTATATTTCTTTATTATCGGCTCGAGGTCTTTATATTCATAAAAATAAAACTTATTTAAAAGACTCTCTTTATCGAGATTTTTATCCAACAATAATTGAAAATCTTTTTTTTCTAGAAAATCATAATCTCCAACATCATTGATGATTAAATATTTATCCTCAAACTTCTTAAAGTTAAAATGCATTAATTTGTAGTTCTTCATATTAATCTTTTATAGGGATAATATTTTCTTTCTCTAACATATAATATGATGACTGGAACACTCATCAACATGACGACCTCATTATACATTCATCACACACATTAAAATATTTTATCTTATATTTTGAGATACTTTGAAGACAAAAGTCTCTAAACGGCGGATCAACAAAGCATAGGGGAACATTAAATACATATGCTCATATTTTTTTCTTAAGCAATTTCATTATTGCATTTTGCATATTATGTTTAAAATCACTATATGGTACCCAAACTCTATCTTTATTTATTATAGCCGATCAAAGAAACTCCATTCCAATAAATGATACTCTGTATAAACCATTAAAATTATCTCATATAAAGTCTGCTATATCTTCCAAGAACATATAATTATCCTTCTGAATAACTATTCTAAGCTCGATATTTTGTCACTTTGATAATAGATTTTTAATGCCTTGTATAGTCTGATCAAAAGATCATTTTACTTTTGTAATTCCATCGTGAATTTCAGCTATATGTGCATGAAGAGGAATACAGAAATCTATATTTTTAATTCATACACTATTAATAGCATCGACTAAAGAAGAATAAGAAAAAGTTCTTCCATTGGATAAAATAGAGATGCTTGTGTTTGGAATATAACTTTTACATAAAGATAAAATCTTAATAAAATCTTGTTTTAATAATGTTGGTTCTCATCAGGAAATAGATAAATGCTTAGTTGTTTTATCCATTAAACTTAGTATTCTTTCTATCTTTTTTAATGATAATCAATCACTTTTGTTATGAGAAAGAGGTAAAGGACACATTATACAAGAACTATTACAATCATTTGTTGGAATCATTAAATTATCATCTGTACCTATTCTATATAGAATCATTAGTCTTTGGTTTGTTTGTGCTGGTTGGATTTCTACGATATCTCATTCTTCAAGAAAAGAGATATCATTAGTTGGATAGAAATAATTAACTCACATGAGATTATTACTAAGCAAGTCTTTTTCTATAAAATTCTGAGCTTGATGTCATAGAATAATATATTTTCATTCTAGATTATTAACAGATGCTAATCTTTCTATAAAATTATCATTAATAAAAAGAATTTCATTATCCTGTATAGTATTTCAGTCAGTATTAATTCTAATCTTACCAATAAATGGAGATTTAGCGTTACCAGTGCCAATATAAATTAATCTATTCTGTTCCATTTTTTTCTTTATCGTCATCAAAAGGTAAAGCTATTTCATAGGGATCTAATATATAATTATCTTTTTTTTCATACTCAGTCATGTCGAAATAATCAGTATTATCATCATATGCTTCTGTTTCAAATAATGCCTTACTAATTATCATCTCCCTTACAGCATGAGTTTCATTATATATTATATCTCTGATCTTCTGATTATTTAGATGTTCAAAAAATAACGTCTCTATGGTAGATGAGTTATTTTTTCAATTAACTGAGTGGATTTCAAGTATATAAAAATCATCAACACGGTCATTAAACTTAATTTTATATTCATTTGATAATATATCAATAACTCTGAAAATATCTTTTTCACTATATAGCTTTGCATTAATTTTTATCTCTATACATTTCATTTTTATTTAAATATTTTTCTAAAAAACTATTTTTCTTGTGTAACAAATTGTTTAAGAATTTCTATAAGGTCGAAACGATCAAGCTCCCATCTTTTAAATTCTTCAGTATCAATATATCGAATCTTATCATCTTTTGAAATAATAATCTTTCATTTAAATTTTTTTCTGATAGTTAAATTTCTTTTTTTTTCATTCTCTCAATGTTTTGGTATATCATTTAACACATTTTCTGGTATAGAAACAGCAATTTTCTTATATACATCTAGAACATTGGAATAATTTATATTTTCTTTTTTTTCGTTATTTCAAATATATTGAAGTCTTTCTATTGATTTTCAGTTACATTCAATTGATAATTTTCAAGTATTTTTTAAATCCACCATAGAACAATCATTTAATAAATAATTTCATATGTACTATGGTTATTTTAAATAGGTTTACAATCTAAAGTTTACCAACCTTAAATTAACCTTAAATTTAGTGTTGATTATAGTTAATTAAAGATTAAAAATTATTCAAATATAGAAAACATGATTGACATTATATAAATATAAAGTTTTTTTATTCATAAAAAAACAAAATGAATAATGGATTATTCAATCAACTAAATTCTGATGAAAGTCATTTTCTTAAGAGAATTAAAACTGTATGATTATTGAGCATTTTGGCAACATGACTAATTACAAGTAAAATTGCATGAGATAAGGTTTATGCTAATAATGAGACAAAAATCAATGATTCTTCTAATGATGCAAATATAACTAACATTTCAGATAAATCTAAAATAATACTAGCATTTCAAGACACACATAAAATAATTCGCACCAGCAGTAGTATGATGTTAGCATATCATGCGTCTCACGCTTCCCATGCATCACATGCATCACACGCTTCTCACGCTTCTTGATCTTATTATACTACACCAACGTATACTCCGCCAGTATATACACCTCCTGTATATACTCCACCAGCATATGTTCCACCAACACCAACTTGTTGATTAAACTCATATTCTACTAATTGAAAATGCTCATGTTACCCTTGATATATTTGGGCGTATCCAAATGATTCTACAAATTTTGACTGCATTCTGAAACCGACATTAACACCGACACAATCATGCCAATTAGAATTTTGATCAAATGCCACTGTTGGATCAACTGTAGGAATGTGTGCTTGTAAAATATGATATCAATGGAACGATCCTAATAATAAAACCTATTGTGTATTAACACCAACTCTAACGCCATTACAAATATGTCAAAATAAATTCTGATATAACGTCTCTACTGATTGAATAATGAATAATGATTGAACATACAATTGTTATTGTAATGCATGATATCAATGGAACAATCCTAATAATAAATCCTATTGTGTGTTAACACCAACACTAACACCCACACAACAATGTCAGGCATCTTATTGAATCAATTCTAATAGTAGTTGAGTAGTAAATTCAGACGGTTCATATAACTGTAGTTGTATGAATTGATATGAGTGGAATAGTAATCAGACGAGTTGTGTCAAAACAAACTGTAAGACACCAGAAAATATATTGTCTTGTTCTCTTGCTCTTGATACATGCCCCAATATATGCAAAGATGACACATATTATTCTAGTAAGTATTGTTGAGAAACATATTCATGAAGTTATAGTTTGGGCAATTGAACAAGATGAAATGATTGATTATACAACTGTTATTGTTGACAATGAAAAATACGGAATAGTGATCATACTACTTGTATAGCATGATGAACAGGAACGAATATTAACACAAGTTCCAATATAAACACATGAAATGAACTACAAGAAGCTATTTCATGGATGTATAGTGGGGGACTAACTAATTATAGTACAGCTGATCAATTTATGTGAGATGAATACATAACTAGAGAACAGGCAAGTAAGTTCTTTGTAAAATTCGCTAATACTCAATGAAGATATGATATTGATAATAAATCGAATAATTTTACTGATACAAGAAAAGCAACTCCTGACCTTATACCCTATATATCAAGTGTTTATAGTATGTGATTTATGAATTGAAAAAATCATAAATTTATGCCATTCTCATTTTTAACACAAGCACAAGCAATAGCGACAATGATTAGAATTGTTTGGGGTTATCAGGATGAAACATGAATACAGTGGTATGATCAATATTATTCAATGGCGAATAATCATTCGATACTTAATGGACTAGGATTTGATTACAACACCCTAGATTCTACTAACATCAAAAGAGGTGAAATGGCGATATTATTGTATAGATTGAATAATTCAAAATAATATATGATTATATTAATCTAAATAAATTTTATATACTGTATCCTTTAATGAAGAGATTTTTCATATTTTCATTATTGTTATTGACTCTAATAATGTTTACTGGATGTGTAAGCGACCAAGAATATAATGAATCACAAGATGAGTTATATACTTGTCAGAACAATCTTGATACGGCAAATAACAATATAGATGAAGCTAATAATACGATAGAAGATTTAAATGATCAAATAGATGAGGTCCAAGGTTACGTAGATGGTCCATATTATGATTTAAATGATGCCGTGTATTCTATGGAACCATGAAGCACTGTTGATAAAGTGGAATAATTTATATTTTCTGTCAATTTATATGTTAGAAATTTGATAAACATTATTTTTAGATTATATTATCACTTACTACCTTTATTTTATAGATCTTATAAATGTGATATTTAGAAAAGAACTTATCTAAAGATGAAAAAATTATTATGAAATCAAGATTAACGGTATTGGTTTTTCTTAGGCATGTTATTTGGTTTTTAATTATTTGGATGATTTTTTCGAATTCAATGTCCAATGACCCAACAATGTGATGAATTTTTGGCTTTGTTTGTATGGTTTTCATTATTTTTCTTGTTGTTGATTTGAATAAATTTTCTGCAACAGAAATAGCACTTACAGATAAAAGACTTTTGTTTAAAGAATGAGTTTTTTCCAGGAATGTTATTGAGTTAAAAATAGATCAAATAGAGAGTATTTCGTTGAAACAATCATTTGGTTGAATGGTATTCAACTATTGAACTTTAATAATAACTGGAACATGAGGTACTGATGAAAAAATCTATTGGATTAATGCACCATTAAAATTTAAAAATAAAATTTATGAAATTAAAAAATAACTAAACCAAAATATTAATAGGATTCTTAATTAGAATCAAGGGCTATCTTTGCTGTTAAGATCAAATAGTTTTTTAATAGGGATATGTAAGGTGAGCCTATTATTGAAGGAATGCAATAATGAGTAAATATTATTGTTTATCTTATATGATAATTATGTTTTTTATATGAAAGGATAAGAGTAAACTATTGAATAAGTTTATCTTTAATGATGCTTATAATTTTTATGTTGATAATGTACTTTTACCTCTTTTAAAATTTTCAAGAACATACTTAGCAGATAATGAAAAAATAATCCAATTACAAGAACTTGCTTTGAAAATTATAATGGGGTTTGAGATGGAAATGGTTTTTTTAAAAAAAGAAAATAAAAATGATAGTGTTCATTTATACGAAAGATTAAAAGACATAACTAAGTCAATTTTAGATTGAATACTTCGGAGGAATTTACTTTATAATAGGGCTTATATTTCTTTTTTATCATATAGTAAATGACCGGGATATCTTAAAAATGATATTAGATATTCTATTAATAAAGTAAAAAAACAGTATCTAAAGGCTGGTAATGTAATTATAGTGAATGATTTGACGCAATCCTCGAGAATAGGTGATTATTTAATTATAAATAATGGAAAAATAATCAATATTTTAGAGACAAAAAAAAATGGCAAGGTTATTAGAGGAATCCAAAAAATGAATTCAATGAAAACAGATAGACAATGAACTAAAATTTTAGATACATTTAATAAAATAAATGATAATGTAGGAATAAAAAGTACTGTTTTGAGTAAGAACTACCTTAGTAAGGTTGAGAATATAATAAAAAAAACATATAAGAGTTGATGTGAGATAAATAGACTAAATAGTTTGACAAGCATAAGGGTCATTTATACTCATACGACAAAACAAATTGATTATAAAAAGCTTATAAATCAGTCTAAAAAAGCTAAAAAGTTTATACAAAATAAAGATAGTGATGAAATATTACATATTTCAAATTTGGATTTTTTTGCTAAAAGACATAATAGATTTATAACATCAACGATTGCTCCATACTCAGTTTTCCCTTTTGATAATACTACTTGTATGGATTTGATGTCTTGAGTACTTCAGTTGTCAACATACATAAATATATCAATATTGAAAAAAGAATTTATAAAGAATTGATGGATAGTATATGAAGAAAACAATAAAATAGAGGTTGCTGTAGACGACATGAATGCAAGTAATTTCTTCTATGAAAATAATGTTGATACATCAATATTTAAAGTCAGAAAAGATGATTGATACTTTAGCACAGTTTCAATTCATATTATATTACTTATTGGTTTAGAATTTAGAAACTATAAGGAGATACTTGATATGTATGAAAATTTTTATCAAGAAAGTAAATTGGACAAAAAGAACAAATGAATGCTTCTCAATTTTCTCAATGATAGGAATATATTCTACTAAAAATTCATTAAAGTAGGAATAACTAAATAGTTTTCAAATAAGCAATAACAATCTAAACCATAATATATTAAGAAATATATAATCACAGACATTATGAGTTTTATTATCAATCATTAGAATATGGCTCAACCATTAACTATCAGGCAAAAAAAACTAAAGAAAGAATTAGATCAGATTTTTGAATTACTTGATATGAACTATCAGGACATTATTACCTATGATGCTGTTTGAAGGATAGCGAAATTGGGTGTAATAAAGAGTCAGATAGTCAGAAGTACCGTGATTATGGATTATACTTTGATTGATGAGCTATTGAGTTCAGCAATATGTCATTATTTCTTCGGTAGAAAGAAAAGCTTTCCATATTTACGGAAAACTAAAAAATTTCAAAACTTTAATTATCATATATTAGAAAATCTCTATCTTTTACAAAAATTTGAGCTTATGAAAAATGTTTGGAAAGTTAAAAATAAAAATACTATTAGTAGAATCAGCGATATTATCCCGAGAGTCAATAGTCTAAGAAATTGATTAGCACATTCGTTTTTTCCTGAGAACCGTAAACACAATAAACCAGAATATAGATGAAAAGATATCTTTACAATTGAATGACTCAAACTATTCCTTGAAGATATCGAGTTTGTTCATAGTTTTCTGCTAGAAATGTTATAATAGATACAATCCGATTACGTCTATTAAAATATTTAACTAGATTTTTTCGCTTCAAACTTTCTTTTTATGATTAGAACTTAGGAGGGTAGAGGACCTATCACAGAATAGATTATAAAGAATTAAATTACCCTTCAAAAGAAAATTCAGGATAATATTTCAGAATTATACAGATTACAACATAATTGATCAAATATCAGTTCAGAGTCAAAAACACGTCATTTCTAGCTCTTATATACATTGCACAATATATCTTGTGCAAAGTTCGTTGTGTTTCAAAGCTAGTTAGTATAAGCAATTTTTAAAAATATTATATGTATAATATTTTTAAAATATACAACTATAAAACTATAGATATACCAATAATAAGAAATATACTAGTTAGAAAGACTAAAAAATAAGAAAATATCCATTTTTGATGAAATTTTAAGCGATTTTTTTGAATCTAGATGGTACTAAGTGGCACAGAAAGCAAAAAAGACCAGTTTAAAACTAGTGTTTTTACGTTTTTTATAGGGGAGTACTCCTCTATTATTTTAATTTAGTTTATCATCGGATTTAACATGAGAATATTAGAAATAAAAAAAAAGTTCAAACCAAATATACATATAATGTACAACGATTTGAACTTGAACACAAATTGATAAGCTAATAATAGCTTGGACGTCGTGCTTGATAAGCAACATTTTTGTCTTTCCATTCTTGTTGTTTTTGGCGGCGTTTTTTTTGTTTCTTAGACAGTTTTTTAGTAATGTGTTGACGCGCTTTCTTGGCGGCATTTGCTTTTCTCATAAATTCCTCCCTTCCTTTTTAATGATTACTTTTGTTTTATATTGATAATGTATATTTTTTATATTAAAAGTCAATTAAACAAATACCTATGTAATTTTATTTTCATATTCTTGGATCTGTTTTTTTACAATGTCTTCATCTTCTGGATTTGTTACTCAGAACCATGGATCATTCGTCGTATACATTTTTACCTGAGAAATCTTAGGTAATTCTACGGGCAAATAACACTCTATTTTTCTATCTCAACTATGTTCCTGTTTAAATATTGCCATATAAGAGTCCAATTTTGATATAGTATGAACATCCATAGCGAAAATATTCATATTACAGATATCCTTTTCTGGTATAAGTCAGAATTTTTCTAGAGAATCTTTGGAAATTCAAATAGTCTCCTCTACTCTTTCTACATAACCTTGTTCATCCAATCTAAGTATTCCTCTATTTGTCGTTCAATGATCAGGCAATACATTTTTCAAGGGATATCAAACAAGAGCCGACTCTTCTGAAATCTGTAAATGTTGCATAAGAATAGTGAATGCGTGAGTACCATAGATATCATCTCAATTACAGACAACACAAGATCATGAGACAAGATTTTTTGCACTACATAAAGCATCTACAGTTCACCATGGCCTATCTCTAACAGATTCATCAAATGACTGCATGGCGTATTCCACAGGAATTCACTGATAACTATCTCCAAAAATTTCTTTAAACGGTGTAGCCGTCATTTTGCCCACAATAAAAATGATTTTAGAAAATCATGCAGGCAAGGCCTGATATAAAGAATATTCGATAAGCGTAGAATCATGTGGTCCAACCTTTGCAAATTGTTTGATTTTACCTCCAAAACGCGATGACATTCAAGCTACCATATAAACCAATGAAACATCTTTCATGATATAGAGAATAAAATAATAAATATACTATCTAGAAAACTTATACGGTATTGGAGGGATAATTTCAAGCATAAAAAATATTACTCAGAATATAGTCACATACTCCTCTACCCATCATGATTTTAATAAATCAATGAACGTTTATCTTCTTCGAAATATATGCTAATTTTAATTATCATGATTGATATTGATTTCTTAAAGAAAAAGGATATAAAATATGTCTTCAAAAACAAAAAACACGTACTAAAAATTTTAAAAATGGATGTAAAGAATGTAGCAGCTGAGCCTATTTTAGGCTACTTCGTCATATTAGACGAAATGGAAAAAACACAATTAGCCCAGGACATGAAACTGGGTGCGGGACGTGGAGGGGTATTCTACGAAAAGAAAGAATTGATTTCTACATTACAAAAGAACAGTGCACTTAATCATCAAAAGATGCATGTAGTGGAGGTTTCAGTTCCAAAACACTGTGTAATAAGTCCAAATTGCGTGAAGTTTGGGATTAAACACGGCCATGATATACCAATCAACAAAATCGAATCCTTCACAGACGCTATGAGGGAATTTCAGTAAAGAATGCTTACAGAAAGAGTCCGGAATTCCGGACTCTTTTGCTTTAATGATTTTATTGATATTTGAAATTAATAGATTTTATAAAATTATAGAAAAATTTTAGGTTTAAAAAAAACTACTTGATAATAATCAAGTAGCCATACCCATTGGGGATGGCCACCTATTATTATTAGGTTTATAGAACTGATACTTCTCTACCAGTTGTATAGACCAAATAATTTTTTAATGCCATCTCCAAAGGTTGATGCGAACCTTTCGCTTTGGTAAGCTACTGAGTTAGCGAACAAATCTTTAGAATACTAAGAGATTTGTAATAATGTTTTTTGACTAGAGCCCATAGGCGTAACTCATTTTTGTTTAGTTGTGTTTTTTGTTTACGGCAATAATATATCCTAGCAACAAAAGAAAACAAAGGGATTATATAATTATCATATAGCTTTTCGTTAGCACATAATAAGATAAAAAATAATTTTTATATTGTCATATTGTTATTATTATGAAAAAATAATATAACAAAAAAGATCAAGAAACAAGTCTTGACCTTAGATATTAACATTTAAATCATCCTAAATTAATGAGCAACATTTTCTGTATCTGTTCCTTCTGTAGGAATTGTATCGGGAGCTAAAGGAGTACTACCAAAGTTTACTGTTGGAGCGACATCTGCTCAGGTTTTTGCCTCAAATTGGTGTGATTTTTCAAAACCAAACATTGCAGCTATGATATTTGCTGGAAATTTACGAATGTAGATATTCTTGGTATTAACTGCATCATTAAAATTTTTCCTTTCAACGGTAATTCTATTTTCCGTACCTTCAAGCTGTGTCATAAGATCACGAAATGCTTGAATTGATTGAAGTGTAGGATAATTTTCTGCAACCGCCAACAATTTAGACAATGAAGATGATACCTCCCCTTGTGCTTGTTGAAATGCAGCAAGTGATTGGGCATCTTTAATATTAACAGTAACTTTGGTCGCGTTAGCTCTAGCATTGACTACAGCAATCAATACTCCACTCTCTTGTGCTGCTGCACCCTTTACTGTATTTACAAGATTAGGAATAAGATCTAATCTTCTCTGATATACATTTTCTACTTGTGCCCAAGCTGTAGTAACGGATTCATCATAGGTAACCAAAGTATTGTATTTACCGACCACAAATACACCTAGAACAACAAGAACAGCCAAAATGATAAGTAATGTTTTTTTCATGAGAGAACAAAATTATGAAGTAAAATCATTAACTTTAGTACACAATTCAGAAAGATATTGATGTACATCATGGATAAGTGAAGGAATATTACGATCCCCTATATTATCATCTATAAGATAGTAAAAATGCTGACTATTACAAGACCAAGCCACATCGAAGAGTGAAAGCAATTCTTTCATATCTTTAGGTAAAACAATATCAGGAGATTTTAAAAGTAATAATCATTCTCGGAGAATTTGCATACCAGGCAAGAGATGACGTAAAAAATTTTTTCCTTTACGTTGAGACAGATATCCTTCTCTTAGTTGGACACGTTTATTACGGATTTCAAGTTCAAGCCCAGATCTAAGATCAGAAGAATTAATATTTATCTGGGATAATATATCATTTCCATAAAAAAGTTCAGAATGATTTTTGATATGCAAGAGTTTTAGACAAAAAACATCATTTCACTCTTTTATGTCGTCTTCTGTCAATAACACAAATTTTTCATTAACAAAGAAATCCCTGATAGAATCTAGAAAAATAAAATCTATAGTATCGACAACAAAAACAGGAATAGTATCAGTTCCCTTTTGATATAGATAGATAGACACCAGTCAATCTTTTAATGCACCGACGATATGTTGAATTTTTTTTATATTCATAGGAAGTACTTATAATATAAAATTTTAAAGATATGTTAACGATTTACCGACTTCATGAAGATCATCCCCCACCAAAACTTCACCCTCCAAATCATCAAAAGCTCGAACCTCATCATCAAAAAGAGCTACCTCATCATCCAAAAAACACACCATTTCATCACCCACCTGCCCTGCCAAATAAAGCAATGAGCACACCAAAAAGCAATAAGAGATAAGAGACAATAAGTCCAATAATGATACTTGATATAAACCAAGATATAATCAATCAAATGAGAAAACCAGATCAAGCATAAATAACTCGTCCATATTTTTTCATTTTTCTCTTTTTTCATTTCACTGAAGGGACAGTAACCAAACGACCAAACCAAGAGAGTAAAATCAATACCAAGAAGAAAATATACAGTGCATATTTTTCAATGAAAGAAGACGAAGTATTTTGTTGGGTTTGTTGAGAATACGTCTGAAGTATAGCGGGATCTTGTTTGATATATCATAAAACATCATCAAGCATTTGTATAACCCCCTGATAATAATTTCCTTGTTTGAAATTAGGAGGAAAATCAGCCTCTCACATCTGTTTAGTTGCAAGATCAGGAAGTATTCATTCTAAGCCATACCCCACTTGGATAGATCGCTTTCTATCATCAACCGCTATCAAAAGAACCAAACCATTATTCTGACCTTTTTTTCCTACTCACCGCTTATTTCCCACATCAACCGCCGCAAGATTGATATCATCATCAACAGTCGGTACTACCAAAATAGCTATTTCTATACTGGTTGCTTTTTCTATTTCCTGTATTTTAGCAGTCAAATCTTCTTTTTGTATTTGAGAAAAAACACCAACTTTATCGGTAACATATCAATCATAGTTTGGGATAGTAAATCCGTAAACTAGTCAAAATAGAGATATAACTATTAAAATTCTTAGGGCAAATTTCATATATTTTATTACTTGGATAATAAAAATCCTATATATTTACCTTCATATATTATTTTTTGGATATTTCCTTTGGTAGCTATATATTTCAAAAGAATGGGGTAATCAACATCAGGATCATCAAGAATATCTATAATAGCAAGATATTTAGTTTTAATCTTAAATAAGGAACCAAGCATTTTTTCAAAAGAAAGCTTACTAAACTTAGTCGCTTCTCACAATAAGAGATGAGCCACAACAATATCATAAGGAAATTTCTGTTTGAATGTATGAATATCGGCTTCTTGTAAGATATAATTTTTTGTAGTAACACTTTCACGTATACCTGATGCTTTACGTTCATCTCAAAGATAAATAATTGCATTAATTATGCTCTTAGGAAATGTTTTTGTAAGAAACAATAAGCTTGTTCTTCACGATCCCGCATCCAATATATTATATTTCTTTTTAGTATCAATTCCAGTAAGAATTTTTTTCAACATTTTATTATGAATTTGTTCTGGTTTCCATTTTACCATCATAGCAAATGAAAAGAATAAAAATTAGTAGGTACCATCAGATTTAGATTTCAATTCACTGAATTTCATAATAGTTTTTTCAAAATACAATTCTGATTCACCGACAGGACCATTTCTGTTTTTTCTCACACAGATATCAGTCAATCCTTTCTTATCAGTATCAGGATCATAGTAATCTTCTCTATGGAGCATAATTACTCCATCAGCATCTTGTTCTATCGCTCATGACTCTCTAAGATCAGAAAGCTGCGGCTTTTTATCAACTCTTTTCTCTACTTCACGAGAAAGTTGTGATAATGCCATAATAGGAATTTCAAGTTCTCTGGCAAGTTCTTTGAGTCATCTAGAGATTTCCGAAATTTCTTGTACTCTGTTACCAGAATATCATGAATTCGATCAACTCATCAATTGAAGGTAATCAATAATAACAAGGTCAAGTGTAGTCTTTTCTATCTTCAGTCTTCTGATTTTTGATTTTAATTCTGGAATAGTAGTAGATCATTTATCATCGATAAATATATTCGTTTCAGAAAGTAATTCCATAGATTCACCCATGATCGTAAAATCCTCAGTATCTAGTTGTCATTTTGCTATTTTTCCCATAGGAATACCAGAAACCATAGACAATACTCTATCAGCTATCTGTTCAGAGCTCATTTCCAAAGAAAACAAAGCAACACTTTTCTTCTGATCTACTGCCATATTTTTCAATATATTCAATGCGAAAGCTGTCTTACCCATACTCGGACGTGCAGCAAGAATGATGAGTTCCGCTGGTTTAAATCAACCAAGCATTTCATCCAATCCATGATATCCAGAAAACACTTTTTTCAAATTTGCTTTCTCTGGATGATCAACAATATCCATATATTCTTCTACTCTTTTATTCAAAATTTCTCAGATAGAATGTACTTTTTCTGAAACATTACTTTGTGTAAGATCAAAGACTCTTTTTTCAATATCTTCCAACACTTGAGCAGTATCCTTTTGTTCATAAACATCACCAATAATTTTTTGGGATGTTTTAAGAATATTTCTAAGTACTGATTTTTCTTTGACGATTTTTACATATTCAGCACAAGAAGACGTACTCAGTAAAAAGCTTGAAAGTTCATACAAATAATCAGTACCTCATATGGTATCCAAAACGGTATCTTTAGTAAGTTGATCAGCCAAAGTAACGACATCTATAGTCTTACGAGAAGCCCAAAGTTTTTTAATACCCTGAAAAATATAAAAATGCTCTCTTTGATAGAAATCTTCAGGGATAAGTCAGATACCATCATAATAATACATCAGTTCATTATCCATCAATATTCATCCAAGTACTCATTTTTCTGCATCAATATTATGCGGAGGTAATTTAATATCTTCCAAGCTCACCATATCACATACAATTAAAATATTAAAATATTTTGAAGATTAAAAAATTGTATGAAAGTAATATATTCAACCAACAATCTTTCAATGTTTTATTTTTTTTAATTTTTTAATCAAACAATGCAAGAGAAAATTTTAAGAAAGTATAGGTAAGAACTATGTTTTTAACAATATTTTGACAGAATTTTAACAATATAATACAGATTTCATTATTTTGTATTATATACTATTCTTTTAATATATTCTTCTGAACTCATAATTTTTCTAATATCTGTAATTTTTTCTGTAAATTCAATACCATCTAAATGATCATATTCATGTTGAATAACCCTACTCAAAAGTCAATCTGCCTTCAATTGAAATTTTTTTCAATATTCGTCATATGCTTCTATAAGTATCTTTTTTGGTCTTTTTACTGGAGCGAAAAGTTTACTATAAGCAACACTTCAACATCATTCATAGATTATACACTCAATTTTAGATTTCCAAATAATCTTTGGATTAATATAAATTTTCAATTTACCTACATCATTTGATTGTCTAAATGAGGTCTTTCTTACTTCTGTAACAAAAATTCTCTTTTTAGCTCAAATCTGTCCAGAAGCCATTCCAATCAAATTATTAGCTCTCATAGTATCTACAAGATTTTGGATAATATTTTTTACTTCAAGAGAAGAAAAATCTTTTACTAATATAGATGTTTTAGAAAGAATAGGATTTCATATTTGAAGTATATTTTCAATAATCATGTATCGATAAATAAATAATGAAGGAAAATTATTCTACAATCAACTCTTTTAGTTTCTTTTTAGCTTTTTCATTGGATGGTTCATATTCCAAGACTCTGAAATAATATTTCTTCGCGTTATCAAAATCATTTATCTCTTGATAAAGATCAGCCAAAGTAAGCATATATGCAGAATTTGTTGGTCTGAGTTTTATCACTTTTTCTATCTCAGTAATAGCATCTTGTTTCCTATCAGTATTATAAAAGAGTTCGACCATACTAATATAATATTTGGGATTGGTCGGATTTATACCGATAGCTTTTTGGATAAGTAATTCAGCAATTTTAAAATCACCAGAAGTAAGATAAATTTCTCCTATTTGCCAGATAGCTTTATGATCTTTGGGATCCATATCAACAATTTTTTTGAGGATAGGTAAAGCCTTTTTATAATTACTCATAGTAAAATACAAATCAGCTAATAATTTATTCAGATCTTTATCTTCTTGATCGATAGCCAATCATTCGATAATTTTCTTCTCATATTCATCAAGTTTACCGTCTTTTCTAAATCCTAATGCATCATAAATAATCTTTTCAAGTAATTTTCTTTTTTTGATTACCATAGTTTTATCTTGCTCATCATCAATATGTATATCAGCGTCAGGATACTTGGAAACAGATGATTTCGATCTAATAATTTCGTCTATAGTATCATGAGGTTGTTGTATCGTAGCTTTTGATTCAGGAGCACGTTCTCTATGTACATGGGAACGTAATCCAGAGAATTTAGTTCTATAAAGATGTATAATGTCTCTTTTTAATCTAAGTAGTGCATCAAAAGTATCTATCTTATTGAGTAAACGAATAAGTTTTTTGAAAATTTTTCCAGAAAAGAAAAATGAAGTTATTCCGATAGGTAATAGAATAATAATAATGGTAAGAAGTATCCATAACAATACTGATGTCTTTAACATAGCACATCTATAACAAGATAAATAATTTTACATTATTTTTTTATTGATGGGATAGGTTTTTGTGGTTCCCTCGAGACAGATTTATCTCATTGTTTGGTAACATTTCTAGTAGACTCATCAGATTTACTAGCCAAGGTAACTTTTTTTATGGTTGTATAAGGGATTCTGACTATCATACCGCCTTCTTTAGTTTTTACCGTAACATCGCCATTCATAATATTGAATGAAAAGACCGTTCAAGAAATTTCAGATCATGTATTTTCCACATACGATCATTTAGGTGGAAACTTTTTACTTTCTTCAATATATGTCTCCAATTCATAAATCAACGAACATTTCAATTTTCCACATCTTCATTTTAATTTTTCTATATCTCTTCATTCTAGATTCTGTATAACCAAATTTTCCATCTCCACACTAGGAAGAGCTAAACTCGTTTTGCAATGCATAGGAAGAATACCATCAGCTCAACAAGGTAAATTATCAGCACCTGGAGACATTTTAATCATATCTCTCGCTCCTATTTGAAATAAAAATATATTTTTGCCAACTTCTTGTCTAAATTCTTTTACAAAATCAGTAAACACATATCTCTCTTCAGAATAAAAATAGAAATATAGTTGATCACCAAATATCTGATATCTAGCCGTAACAGGGATAGAATCATGAAAATTCTTTTTGAATAATTTTTTAAATAAAGGGAATATATCCAAAGCCAAAGATTGCTGTTCATTAAAAAAATCTTTATCCTCACCTTCAAGTATTTTTTGGAAAGTCCCCTGTCTATCAGTTACTATCTCATGACCTAGATATGTTCCAACAGTTTGTTTACTCACTCACGTTTGATCAACAGATGAATATATAATTTTATCTCCAGTTTTAAGCCTTGCAAATTGATCATCATTTACATCTTTAATCAAAACATTTTTATTAGTATATCGATCCAATACATATGCAATTTTCGCCATATTTCAGTATAAAGTATAAAGAAACAATCCTATCTTATCGCAATAGATTTAAACTTTAGGTTTACCTGCCGAGGATGTCTTTGAGCTTTTATCTTTGGGTTGAGCAAAGTCAATAATCATGGATTCAAATTCTTCTTTACTAAGATATTCTTTATCTAAAAGCACAACAGAAAGTTTCTTAATCAATTCTTTATTTTGAATAACCAGTTTCTTTGATTGTTCATAACAATCAGCCATATAGGTTTTTATCTTTTCATCAATGATTTGGGCAGTTTTTTCACTATATCCTCTAAACATAGTATATTCGTTTTTTGTGTTTTCTAAATAGGCGACAGTTCAAAGATCTTTATCCATACCATATTTTACAATCATACTCGTAATAATATCTGTTGCTTTTTCAAAATCATTTGAAGCTCAGGTAGTGATATTATCTAAACCAAAGAAAACTTCTTCAGCTGCCCTTCATCATAACAATGAAATCACTTCATCCAAAAATTTTGCCTTAGAAGAAAGATACATATCTTCATTAGGCATAATCCAAGTAACTCATAATGCTTGACCTCTACGCACAATAGAAATCTTTTCTACAGGATCTGCATGAGGCAATATATGAGAAGTTACTGCATGACCAAGCTCATGAAACGCTATAATATTCTTTTCTTCCTCTTTCATTGATTTGATTTTCTTTTCTGGGCCCATAATGACTTTTTCCAATGCATATTCAAAATCATTCTGAGTAAGAAGACTCCTGTTTTCTTTTGCTTCTTTGAGTGCTGCTTCATTCACGATATTTTCGATATCAGCACCAACCAAACCACTAGTTCTTTTGGCTAATGAAGGAATGTTGATAGAGGTATCAAGTTTTTTACCCTTGAGATAATAGTCAAATATCAAAAGTCTTTCTTCATAGGTTGGCTCAGAGACATACACTTTCCTATCAAATCTTCAAGCTCTCATCAATGCAGGATCTAATATATCAGGTCTATTAGTAGCAGCAATAACAATGATATTTGTAGTATTATCAAATCCATCCATTTCAGTCAGAATCTGATTTAATGTTTGTTCTTGTTCTTGATGTCCTCAGGTTGATCATACTCCTCTCTTTTTTCCAATAGCATCTATTTCATCAATAAAGATAATTGCCCTACCAACTGCTTTTGCTTTCCCAAAAAGCTCTCTTACTTTGGCTGCTCACATACCCACCAACATTTCCATAAATTCAGATCAAGAAACAGAGAAAAAAGGAACATTAGATTCTCCAGCAACTGCCCTAGCAAGTAATGTTTTACCTGATCATGGTTGTCCGTATAGCAATACTCATTTGGGATGTCTAGCACCTACTTTATGATATTTAAGTGGATTCTTGAGATAATCTACAATTTCAGAAAGTTCCATCTTTACTTCATCCATACCTGCAACATCAGAAAACTTGGTTTTCATATTTTTAGAAGTATTCAATTTACCAGCTTTGACACTAAAAGGGAATCCGCCAGCACCACCTTTGGGCATAGCAAACTTAAAAAGAAGCATCAATATAATAAAGAATACTATCAATGGTCATACATCTTGTAAAAGCGTTGATCGCCATGATTTTTCATTAAATTTTACATCTACAATAACCTTTCATGTAAGCGAAATTCATAAATCTTTAAGTGAAGTACCAAGTGGCTTATTGGTCTCGTATAGATTTACGTATTGTTCTACTAATTTTTTTTGCACACTCATAAAAGAAACTGAATTTCAGGTTCCTAAATCTTGGTATCCCTTAAGTGATGTATCATCTTCCAAAACAAGTTTAGTAAATGTTCCTGAAGTATATTGTTTCAAAAAATCATTAAGCGAAACTTGCTTAGTATCACGAACAACTTCTATAGTACCTCCTTGTACACTAATCGTTTTATATACTTGGATAGCTCATGTTACCAAAAGTATAAATAACAATACAAACCATAATCACTTTTTCATACTACAAAAAAAATACTAAATAAAACACTTCATTTCAAATATACTAAATCTAGATACAATTTCAATGGTAAGCAGAATTTTATCTCTTTAAAAAATAGTTGAAAAAAGCCAGGACTTGTATAACCTAGAACTACTTTAGATAGATTCACGTATGGAACTCAAAATCGAACTCAAAACAACCCCCAAGTACATCAAAATACTCGCTGACGAAGGAATAACAACAGTGAAAGATTTTTTGCAATATTATCCAAGAGCATATGAAGACAGATCAACCATCAGAAATTTAAATGAGCTTATTTTTAATGAAAAAGGACTAACAGCGACCAAAGGAAAAGTAATTAAGAAAAACATTTTTATGAGATGAGGAAAAAAAATCTACACCATCAATTTCGTAGATCCTGTAGGCAATAAATGAATCATTACCATATTCAATTCCTGATTCATGGCGAGCAAACTTCAGGAAGAAAAACGATACATCATTGTGGGCAAACCAAATATCAATTATGGAAAGATAATATTTTCTCATCCTGATGTCGTAGAAACAGAAGCCCCTGAAGATATAGATATTGAATGAAAAACTAAAACAGAAACTAAAGAAATCTACAATAGCTGAAGGATTTTCCCTATCTATCCAGAACTCATGGGAATCAGACCAGGATGGTTTGCACAAAAGATGCGATGATTAATGGACAAGGTGGACACAATTTTCTCCGAGTACTTACCTAATGAATTCATAGATAAATTCTGACTCATAGGCGTACAAGAAACGATCAAAGAAATGC
>CAZTFP010000008.1:0-52487 GCA_964613015.1 uncultured Candidatus Peribacteria bacterium
GATAGGACACAATCCTGCGAAGATTGTAACCCAGGTTCGACTCCTGGTCGGGTCAATTATATTGTTTTATAGTTGTAGACATCAGATTCTCCTCAGACTTTGCTGAGGACTTCGGACTCCTGGTCGGGTCAAACTAATAACTAAGGGATGTTAGCATTTAAAATTCACACGAAGTGTGTTATGGGTGATTAGCTCAGTTGGCTAGAGCGTTTGCTTGACGTGCAAGAGGCCACAGGTTCGAGTCCTGTATCACCCAAGATTAAATTTATGAAGCTGATTATACTAGTAAATTCGAGTTCTGACTTTCACTATTTCAAAGTCCTCCAAGTGTAGAGGATTTTTTTTGAATTAAAAAAACGCCAATCAATATGACTGGCGATTTACTCTATTACATTAAGCTTTTTTCTAATTCTTCGGCATCGCCCCTGAATTGTATTATCGCTAATGTTTTCTGTTGATATTCTATGACTTTTGCTACGTAAAATTCGTAGCAATAGAAGTCTTCTCCAAGCTTTTCTTTTAAAAAGCTTGACTCAATTGCTGTTGTGATAGCAATCGGATCTTCTTTAAGAAGATCAACTCCTTCTATTTCAAAAATCACGGCTGACCAATCGTTGTCTAGGACGATTTTGAAGTCATTTTCAATGGCTTCAATTGAACGTACGAAAAAGGATTTTATTTTCATGGTGGTTGTGAATTTAGTATTTTTTTTTTTGTATTATACAGAAATTCTTTCATATTTCAAGTATATTTTTTATTATGTCAATATTTTTTGTATAAATACAATTTCTTGGTATGAAAATCTCTAAATTACCAAAATTTTTATTAGATATATTATATCTTATCTTGTCTTTATAATTTAAATATCATTGTGTTCTGATGGATTTTTGTTTTTTAGTAACTTAGATTACTGACAGTACGTCAGTTTTTTTCTTTTCTCATAGTGCTTGACAAAAGTTTTTCAATGAATAAGATTGGGACTTAGTTTTTACTATTTTTTCTCTTGTCATGAGTAAGAACAATGATATGGATAAGTTGAATACTAAGCAATCTCCTGATTCTGAAATATCCCAGGAGCCTTCTGCAGATCAGATCAAACTCACTATGAAACAACGTCTATCAAGACTTCTTATGTCTACAGAACGCAAAGATAAATCTTTGATACCAGAACTTATAACAATCAAAAATGCTATGCATGAGAATTTTTGTCATACTGGTTCTTGGCAGTCTTCTTATATCAATGATATTTTTCGATTATATATGCATAAGAATCAAGACATTACTATATCTAAACCACAATTAGCACTCTTTTCTCAGTATGCTGTCAATATCCCTGATGTTCCCTCTACAGATCCCATCAAGATTACCCAATATATAAAAACATTGAGATTTGTTAGAGCATGACTCCAGCCTCTTATCGGTACAATCAGATCTCTTGTGACTGATGCTAAACATTATTGATCTGAACAAATGAAAACAGAAGGTACTGCCATATACAATACTAGTTATGATATGGAAGATGATAAACAAAAAGAACATAAAATTGCCAAAGAATATCTCAAAAAATCTATGTCTTCCCAAAAATATAATCATGATTGGTTTCTTCAGGAACAGGCTATCATAGCTGGTACTCCTGATGCCAATAATTATCAAGATTTAATGGCTTTTGCCCTTTTGTGATTCCACTATTTCGGAAAAAAATCTGAAGTGTATGATAGTTTCTTGCCTCAGCAACTTGAAACAACAAAAGTTTCATTTACTCTACCTGGTTTCCACCCCACAAATGTTACTCTTTGAACTTTCCTCAAAATTATAGAACATCTTGATTTCAAAAAACATCTTTTTGCTGTTTAATCGATTTTCTATTATTGCTGTCATTATGTATATTTATTGAGAAACTA
Source organism: uncultured Candidatus Peribacteria bacterium (assembly GCA_964613015.1). Taxonomy (GTDB): domain Bacteria; phylum Patescibacteriota; class Gracilibacteria; order Absconditabacterales; family Absconditicoccaceae; genus CAJBLF01. The sequence goes on from CAZTFP010000008.1 coordinate 1,902, forward strand.
TTTTTTCTTAGTTATTTTTGCTTTTGCCAAGACTTTTACTTCTTTTGAAGGGATTTTGATAATTGTTACAGGCATTTTCACTTTTTCTATTGTTTCTTTTTTCTGAAAGAAAATAAGGTATATAATTGGTAATATTCCAAGCGTATTCAAAACTAAGAGACAAACGAATCGAACTAATTGTTTCTTTGTACCTGCTTTCCAAAGTGCGATGCCTTTCCAAACCATGTCCCATATCATGAATATCATAAGCAGGGGGAACATACCGTTTAGAAAAAATGAATTGTTTGCTATAAGTGTTGTCTGTGCGTCCATTATTCTATTATTTATAAGTAAAAAGACTAGGAAACTAAAATTCTTCAACCCGCCGATTTTTCAATTTTTCCAAGCTTCAATAATAATGGTTCTACATCTTCTTCAACTGCTTTTTCATTGATTCAGAGTTGTACGGCGATAGCTTTCACCCCAAGTGGTCTGTCAGCTTTTTCTAATATTTTTAAATATTTTGCGTGAAGGGGAGTCATACCGCCTTCTTCGATTTGGCTGTGGGCAAGAAAATCTTCTCGAAGTGTCTCAGTTAATGTTTTTTCCTGTGATTTAGTAATGACGAAATCGCGAATTTTGATGCAAAGATTATGTATTTCTCTGGGTACAGATCCTACTTTTGCACTAATTTTTCAAATAATTTCATCACTGGTTTTTATCTCATATTTGTTGAGATATTTTTTTATGATGGTCTCTTTTTCATCCTGTGTGTATTCCATGAAATGAAAATGATAGACAAATCTATTTTTGATTGGTTGGCTTAAAGACTCTGATTTCGTCGTTGCTCATATCAAAGTAAATGGATTGATGGGTATCCTTACATTACCACCTTCTGGCATCACCATATCGATGACAAAATCTTCCATTGCAATATACAATACTTCTTCGATGTTTGGTTTCAATCTATGGATTTCATCAATAAAGAGAATATCTCAGGTCTCGAGTGTATTTAAAATACTGATAATCTCTGATGGTTTCGTAATTGCATATCCAGTTACGGCTTTGATATTTACTTGTCCTTGTTTGGAAATGATATGCGCCATGGTTGTTTTTCCAAATCCACTAGGACCAGAAAATAGAATATGACCCATATGTCACTTTCTTTTTTTTCAGCTATCAATCGCTGTTTTTACTACATCTTTGATATGTTCTTGTCCGATAAATTCGTCAAAATTATCCGGTCTGCCTGTGTGATTGATATTCATCATCTTGTCCGTGTTTATCTTCTTTACTTCCATAACTTCAACGCTTAAACATTAAAATTTTTATTAGTCTTTTTTGTTGAGTCCCATAAATCTTGGATAATGTACCATCAATAAGATGAAGAATAATATTGTCCAAATTGATTCACCAAGAACATCTGTCTTGAATGTTGCGTTTCTTGCTTGAATGAGTGTTACTTTTTTATCTGCTTTACATTTTGCTATCTCTGCATCAGTTGGATACGTCATATTGTTTTGGTTTGTGGCTGTTGGTTTAGATATTGTCTGACTACAAACATCTAAATCGTAGGATCTTTCTGCAACTATATATTCATCATTGGTGATGATTATTTTTTTTCCGACAGCGTAGAGCAAAAATCCTAATGAAACCAATGTTCCTATCACTCCTACAAGCGTCATAAGAAGAAAATAAATTTTAAGAATACTTCGTCCGTGAGATTTAGTTGCTGGTGTTGATGTTGCCATAATTTTACATAAGAAGATAAATGGTTTTAACTATGTTATTCTAAATGAAATGAAGAATATAGTGATTACTATACCATTCGATACATTTAGGATGACGATTTATTATTTAGTTTGATTTATTTTGTAATATGCATTGGTGTTTGGAATTTGACTTACGGTAAATGTAGACTCGCCTATTCTTACTGTTCATTCTATTAGAGAAAGATTACTTACAATAAAGCTTGTTGTTCCTATTTTTGCTTCTGTATCCAATGAAAATATATCACCGAATCGTTGGAAATTATTGTTGAAATATTCTTTTATACTAGATTTTACTACTTTGTATCTTTGTCCAAAAAGTTCTAAATATCCCACATCAAAATTTCCGTTTTGTAATAAATTCATATCTACATATACGTTTGATGCTAGCATATTGTTGATTCCTGTTGTGATAGATCATGGTACTGTACTAATAATTTGATTAGTTATGGTGCTGCTATTTAGATTTTGCAGAATCTGATATTTTACTTTGAACCTATACAGGAATAATGCTACTTCATATCTTGTAATAGGATTTTCAAACGTTACTGCATCAGCAGGTCCGATCATTCCTATTTCTTGTGCTTTTTCAAAATAATTTTTCCATCGAGGAGATGTTGTTTCATCAAGTTTTTTTCCTTCAAATAATCTTATGATGGCTGCGATAAATTGTGATTTATTGATTGTTTCTTTGGGAGAAAAATATCCATTTGATCATTTCATTATTCCTAATGTACATGCCTGTTGTATATACGGTACAAGCGATGTATCTGCATTAGCAATATCTTGGAAAGTACAATCACTTGATATTGTTGCTCCACTAGTTGTCTGTCCAAAATTATAAATATTGGCAAATAAACTGATAACTTTTGCTGCTTGTTCTCTATTGAGGATTTCAAATGGTTTGTATTCGACAATGGTTTTGAAATTGGTGAGTCCATTGTCATTCATCCATCTGATTGCTTCCAAAAGTTCAGGATCATTGTTTATACTCAGTGAATCTGCTAGTGATGAAAAATTTTCTAGTATACCACTACTGAGACTTTGTCCTGTGGTTCCTATTCCGGCCAATTTACTGAGCATCATAATTTTCATGGTTTCATTACTTACTATATTTCTGAATCTATACATATATATCGCTATTTCCTTTCTAGTAATGGTAGAATCAAATGTTGTTTGGTTATTGATTGTAGTGAGTCAAAGTGTTTGTGCTTTTGTGTAATATTCTCACCATCGAGGAATATTACTTTCGTTGGAAACCTTTCCTTCAAATATCCTCACCAATACTGCCATTGCTTGCGGTCTTGTGAGTTTTTGTGTAGGAAGAAATTTATTGTCTGTTGTTCCTTTAAATATTCCTCGTTTACACGTATTGACTACAAAACCTGAAAGTGTTGGATCGATTTTGTTACTATCACCAAAAGAACAATTGTTATTCTTGGTATCCTGACTGTAGCCAAGTGTAATAAATGCTTGTCAGATTATTTTGGCAGCTTCTTCTCTCGTCAATCCATCATTTGCTCTATAATCATTTTCGTTGTTGTATTTTGTCAGTCCATTGTCATACATCCATGCTAATGCTTGTTCAAATTCTGTACCTGTGTATAGTATTGTGGGTATAGTAGTAGTTCCTGTGGTTATTACTCCTGTGTTTGTTGTGCCTGTGGTACAAACGATTAGAATATTAAATCCACTAATCACAGGAATGCAATCTCCTGTGGTTGTATTTGTGTTTCCTGTTGTTTGTGCCTTAATAGGAAAAGCTAAAAGAAAAGCTGCAACGATGAAAAATATTCAGAGTAATTTTTTGTTCATGATGATATACATTAGATAAAAGATAACACATCTTTCGCGATATTTATCGACGAATATTTCATGGTAAAATATACTAAATATATGCTACGTTTCAATACTAAATCACTTAAGTGAGGTATATTATATATGCTATTTTGTTCTTTTTATGTCTTATAAATTGTATAGGATGTCTCTTTCGACAAAACAGCTTGAAAATTTACGACAAAACAGTAGTATTCAAAAAATGTTTTTATTTTTTGTTGTTATTGTGAAAATGACTCACGTACAAAGAACTTTGGTCGTGTTGAAACCTGATAGTGTAGGTCGTAGTATTACTTGAGAAATTATCTCTCGTTTTGAAAGAGCATGACTCCATATTGTTGGTATGAAAATGGTTCGTCCAGATAAAAAATTTCTTTTTCATCATTATGAAACTATTGGTACTATGATTACTAGGCATGGTGAAAAGATTTTCGAAGATACAGTTACTACCATGATGAGATCTCCTATTGTTGCTATCGTATTGGAAGGAGTAGAAGTGGTTGAATATGTTCGTAAAATTGTATGATCTACAGAACCCAAAACTGCCGCTCCAGGAACTATTAGGGGTGATTATGCACATATATCCTATGGATATTCTGATAGAGTAGGTATAGGCATTCCCAATCTTGTGCATGCATCAGGGAATGCAGAAGAAGCTGAAAAAGAAATCAAACATTGGTTTACTTCAGAAGAATTGTTTGAATATGATCCTTTGCATAAATTATTTACTCGTTAATTACTTCAGAATTCAAAATTCAGAAAAATTAATTCTAAATTATCTTTTAACTTATTACAATTACATCAATGAAAACCTGAATACATGGAAATTATTTTAAAGACGTAGAAGTAAATTGTATCTGTGGTGCAAAATTTACTGTTAATGCTACTATCCCTGGTCCTATGAAAGTGGAAACATGTTACCAATGTCATCCTGCATTCAACAAAGATAAGGTAGTTAAAAAAGTTATTAAGGGAAGAATGGAAAAATTCTTGGAAAAGCAGAAAAAAATGGATACTATCAAAAAAACTAAATAAATTTTTAGCTTGAAGCTTAAAGCCATCCTCGGCTGGTAAACTTGAGGCTTGAAGCCCGAGTATTTGTATACTGCTATGCTAAGAAAACAAATCATGAAAAAATATGTAGATGTTGATACTGTTTTTCATGTAATCGGACATAATGCGAGTGTTTTTATCAAGCTGACCTTGAGGACACTTATTTTTTTATTGGTTTTGTACGTTTTGTTTGTTGTTTTGGATAAATATATTGTTTGGTCTTACTTACCTTGGTTTTTTGGTATCCTTGGTCTATGATTTTTTGTAAAATATATTATTGATTTTCTCAATATTTATTTAGACTGATTGATTCTTTCTGAGGGTGGTATTACCATGTTTATGCGAGAATGACTTTTTGAATATAAGACAGATTTTTTTGAACGAAACAAAATAGAAGCAGTTTCTCATGATCAAAATAATTTTTGGGATAAATTATTTTCTAGAGGTAATTTGCTCATCAAACTAGAACATGGTGTGGAATATCCCTTTGATGATATTAATTCTCCTCAAAAACAAGTAGATATTATTTTGAAATTGAAATCTAAATTTTGACCACCACTTTCTGCTGATAAAATATCTTCTTTAAGTGATGAAAAAATGTCTATCATTGCCGAAGCTTTGAGTGAGGTTGTAAAAGAATATATGGATAAAAAATCTTCTGAAAGTGAAGAAGACGAAGATTATTAATGTTTATGTGACGAATAAAAAATGTCATCCTGAATGAAATGAACGATATAGTATATACTTATATCTTTCGACTACGTTCAAGATGAGAATGGTTTGTTTATAGCAACTTCAGTTCTTTCAAAACCTTTTCATATTTGGGATAATCATTCCCAAATTTTTTTTGTGTATATTCTTGGAGGATATTCTTCCAATCAGAAAAACCGTTCAGATCGTCTGACGAAACCTTGAACGTGTTGAGTAGATTATCTAGATTTTCCATATTTTTTTTGAGTCTTATATCTTTGCACGCTGTGCGGAGATCTGGCTCGATAAGTTCATCTATCTTGTCGTAATCGATATGTTCTACGTTGAGGGTCAGTGAAATATTTGTAAGGTTAGGTTTCAGATCTTCTTTGAATTCTATATTCCATGCTGGTGAACTAAAATATCATTTATTTGTTTCGTTGATTGCTTGCAACTCTGTAAGTAGCATTTCTGTGTTTACAGCTCATTTGCTTCTGATAGTTACTTGTGGGTTGATCATCAACGGCAAGGCAGTAACTTTTTTACTTGTTGTATCATACTGAAATATATATTTATTTTGATTGGTTTCCAGCGAACTCGTTGATCGTACACTTCCTAAACATAAGTAATTCGTATGTGTAAATGGTTGATGAAGATGCCCTGAAATAAATTTGATATTTGGTATATCTAAAAACTGTTCATTCAATGCTATGTCTTTGTAATTGAATTTCGATTTCTGTCAGGGAAATGCTGTTCAGTTGATATAGTAGTGATGAAAAATCGTAAGATTATTGTTTTTATCTATTTGTTCGGCGAGCAATTTATTTATGTATCATGAAAATGCTTCATGTTTGTGCGTGGATTTTTCCAACAATTTAGAGAAATCGTTAATAGCTTTCAGTCTTTCGTTTTTTGGACTATAAGTATTGTCTTCGTGTTCCTCTGGAAGAAAAAAAGGAAATAGTAATATATCTTCGCCTTCTATATTTGCTATTGTAGGTTTAGTGACGAATTGTATCTTTCCTCCTTGTGTTCTAAACTCTGTATTCTGAATTATATTAAATGCTTTTTGAGCTTCCTCAAAGACGAAAGAACTTCCTAGTCGATCATGATTTCCTGCCAGTATATATACGTTTTTTCCTTGAGTAAATAGTTCCAAAAATATTTTATATAACTGGAGTAGTGCATTTCTATCATAAGCGAAATGATAGACGTAATCTCAGAAAAATACGATAGTCTTTTCGTCGGGATATGTAGAAAAAATATCTTTGAGTCCTTCCAGAATCTTATCTTGATAACGAGTATTGATGTGAATGTCTCAAATTAAGAGCATTAAAAATTAAGAATTAAGGATTAAGGATTGTGAATTTACTATAATAATTTCGATTGCAAAAAAAAGCTAGAATTCTATACTTGTGGTATGAAAAAACGTTTACGGCTCGCGTTGATTGTCGTCAGTGTTCTTACTCTTGTGGGTATAAGAGTTTTTTCTCCTGAAGATACGCGAATATGTAACGGTAATACTTTAGTAAAATATGGGAATCCTAGTGCTAACGGCTCTGGATTTTTTTCCTTCGGAAAAAAACCTCAGGACATAATGTGTAATTCTTGAGTGCTTTTACCTATTTCAAAAACTTCAATGAACATTTCCACTGATTTTATCGATAATGGATTGATGCCTTCTCAATATACCTGCGACGGGGAAGGTCGTTTTCCTACTTTGAAAATAGAAGATCTTCCTCCTAATACAAAAACGTTAGCGCTTGTTGTGGATGATCCTGATGCGCCAGCTGGTGTCCGAGATCATCTGTTGCTTGCTAATATTCCGTTGACCGAAGATCCCTATGTGATTATTTCACAAGATAGTTTTGATAATTCAATCCTTGGACAAAACAGCTGGTGAGAACAATCTCGATGAGCTCCTTGTCCACCAAGTGGAACACATAGATATATTTTTAAAGTATATGCACTTTCTGAAATGCTTGAACTTTCTTCCTGATTCTCTAAAGAGAGATTAGTAGAGTTGATGTGAGGAAAAATACTTGCACAGGCGCAAATTCTAGGTAGGTATACCAGACAATAAAATTATATATTTTCTCATTTCTATTTCTCATATTTTTTTCCTGTTCTTTTTGTTTTTTGAGCGATTTCTTCTGGTACTTTTCTTACTTTTATTTTTGTATGGCCTTCACGTACGGCTTTTGTATATCTATGAACGCCGTCTAAAATTATTCGTTTCCCTTTATGAAGATATAGTTCTATAGGATATTCTAAATCCGCTTCTAATACTTTTTTTGCGTGCCGAACCTCTTTCTCAAAATTTTCTATACACATTCTTGGTGTTAGATTCCAATCATCTGTACCTTCCTGTTCCCAGTAAGGGATATCCATATTATTTTCAATTTCAGAAATAGCTATTTCTTCGATAGGAAGGTCTATTTTTCGTAATTTTGGTTCATCAGTTTTGAATCCGATATCTAATATCTCTGGTAATGGCATTATAATAATATTATTTTTCTAAAAATTTTCTAAGCTTATAGTCTATATCTCAAGCACTGTATACCACAATAACCGTATCTTTTTGTATTTGCTGAATTGTCTTGGTGATGAGTGAAAAATCGGTGATGTATGTACCTCAACATTCTTTTGCAAAATGATTACCTAAATCTTCAAGTGTTTTGATTTTCATGTTTTTAATAAATACATGATGGTCTATAAAATCTTTGATGTTTTCTCTCGCCGCATAGATGTCATAAATCAGAATATGGTCATATTTTTTCAATGTTTTTATAAAATCTTGTCGTCCGGTAACGATTCTGTTTATCTGATGTGGCTGAAAGATGACAAATAATTTTTTGCCAGGAAATTTCTGTTTGAGTGCCATATATCCAAGTTCAAGAGAGGATGCCATATGTCAATAATCCGTAAATATTTTTGCTCCGTTTTCGTTTGTCTTGAGATATTCCATTCTTCTTCGAAGTCATCAAAATGTTTTCATGGTGCTGAGGATTTTTGTCTTTGGTTCTTTGCATAATTTTGTCATCAATTCGAGAATGAGTGATCCATTGACGTCGTTATGTTTCCCTCGGATGTGATTGAACGGGATTTCCTTTATGGAAATTTCTTGTATGTTTTTGGATTTTAACTTAAGTCATTTTGGTAACAATACTTTATGTCTGACTTTTGTAAGTAATGTCTCATACGCTGAAAGATAGTCTTTTATATCTTTATAATAGTCCGTGTGGTCTAGTTCTAGACTCGTAATCATAGCGTAGTCCAAGTCTAAATATAAGAAGTGTCTTTTATATTCACATGCTTCTACGAAAAACATTCGTTTCTTTGTGTTCTTGTAATCAAGTGCTTTTCCGCTGAAAATATAGTCGAAAATATTTCTAATATCTTTTTTTGCCTTGGTATTTACTACATAGCTTTGAGTATTAAAACCTGGTACAAGAGCTCATAAAATCCCTAATCCAAAATTTGGTAACAATCTTTTTGCCGTATGGATTGCTAGAGCAGTGGATGAACTTTTCCCGTTAGTACCTGCAAACCCTATGCTAGTAAAATATTTTGATACCTCTCCAAGAAACTGAAAATAATTTAGGATCACCATCACTTTTTTATTGGTTTTCATAATTTTTCTCGCTTCACGAACTTCTTCACATTCAGCGACCGCTTCAGAATAAATTATTACATCTCCAAGTTGGACTTTATATTTTCCGTGCCCGATAATGACTTTCAGTCCTTTAGCTTTTAACTTATCAGTAAGTTCGCTTTGTGTACTGTCGATACAGACAATGTTGGTATATCATAAATCATTGAGTATCCCTGCTACTCATGACATCCCTGTTCATCACGCTCAGACTAAGAGTATTTTCATACTGTATTTTTATATAATAAATGTCGTATATATGGTAGTGAAGATAGGGACAAAAACAAGAAAATATGGATATTGACTTTTGTTTATAAATACTTAAACGTATAAAAATAAAAACACATACATATGCATATGAATACTATACAAATTATCATTATCATTGTTTTTACTCTAGCAATGATCTTTTATGTTCTCCATTTGCTTATTACCAAATTCACTCCTCACCTTATTGCTTTTGGAATTTGGTTTGTAGCGGATTTTGTAAATCTTCTTACTTATGTCAAATTTTCTAAGTTTGGGATTGCTCCTGCAATAATGTCTTTGGGTTCAGCCATTATCCTTACTATAGGCATTATAAAGAGAAAAAAATTTCATCGTGAAATATTAAAAACTTCCGATTTGATTTGTATATTCCTTGTTATCATTAGTTTGTTAATTTGGGCTATCACTCGAAATGCTGTTTGGTCTAATATGATCATTCAGATTATAATAGCGCTTGGATTTGTTCCCATTTTCGACAACGTTATCCATAAAAAGCCCGAACCTTTATTCCCTTGGTTTCTTTTCCTTATCGGATGGATCATTACCTGTATTTATACATTGAATGGGTATGAATCTATTGTAGAACTGATATATCCATTTGTTAATGGATTGCTTGGATGTCTTATTATCTTCATCGGTTCTTGGATAGTTATTCGCCGAAGAATGGCATAATGATATTGGCTGTTGAGTATTTTCAACAGTTTTTTTTATAAAAAAAATTCTCATTGAAGAGAATTTATTAATATATACCTAAACGAGTCTAAACCTCAAACTAATCAGTACTTATTATTTAGCAATATGCTAGACAGTTTCAAGCAAAAAGCCCCATTATTGGAAGCTATGTTTTTACATATCAAATATTCTGATATATTGAAAGAAAGGTTTCTGAAAGCCAATGTCTTTACAGAAGAGTTATCAAACTATTGATATATAGAGGATAAATAGCTCACAGTTATTGTCTATCTATTTCATGAAATATCTCAATTAGTCTATAAAGAGCCTCTCAGATAGGCATCAAAACATTGTATAAATCTTTCTTAGTATAAAAAGAAACAACAAGAAATCATTTCCTCATATTTTTACATGATAATATAAAACAATGGATAACAATCACTCAAAGGATCTCATTACAAGAACTGTTGAAAAGTTTAGAAGAAGCCAAGAGAAGAAAAGAGAACTTATAAAGTATCTTATAGCAAATAAACCAAATCTTATCAAATCTGTGTGGAAGAGGAAGAGAATAAAAGATTGCTGAAACGTATTATTGTTTGAACAATTAGATAGTTGAGAACATAGGCTTAAATCAGGATCTTTTTGTAAATATGATAAGTTTTGTCTTGCTTGTAGTACTAGGAGAGCGATAAAGATGATCCAAAGGTTTGAGAATTTCATCAAAGAAAAGGATCTGACCACTAAAAACTGGTATTATATAGTTTTGACTATAAAGCATGGTTATAATGATAATCTATCAGATTTACTTTCCAAACTAACAAAATCAAAGGATAAACTAGCAAGAGCTTATAGAAATGGTAAAAGACAAAGCCATAAAAAAAAGAGTTTTTTTAGTCAGTTTGATGGTATGGTTTCATCAATAGAGGTCACAAAGAACAAGAATTGACGACATCCTCATCTTAATCTTTTGGTCTGTACTGACAATGATGTACAAATAGATAAAAATAGATATTCCAGCGTTGGTGGGAAATGATCCAATACAAATGAACAAATTCTTAAAGAATGGAAAAAGATCACGGGCGATAGTTATATACATAATATCAGAAAAATAGATGTTAGCCAGAATCATTTTAATTTGAATGGTATTGGGGAAGTGTTTAAGTATGCGGTAAAATTTAGTTCTTTGGAGGTAGATCAATTGGCAGAAATAGTTGAATTACAACAGAGAAAGAAACTTAGATTTTATGATACTTATGGAATATTTAGGAAAATGAATATTGCTAATACAAAAACAGAGGCATTCTTCCCTATATGACAAAAGAGCTTTGAATATGTAGATAAGGTATATCAAGAAATTGAATAAATATAAAACAAGTGGAAATCGTGAGCTGTTTATTTATCTTTATAATAAGATTTAATTATGACCCCTTATAAAATGTTAGACAAAGAGTTTGATTTCTTTCAAAAAAACAAACAAGAGCTTGTAAAGAAGTACGGATGAAAAGTTATTGTAATAAAATGAGATGAGATCTTATGATTTTATGATACAGAAGAAATTGCATATACAGAATCAATAAAGACCCATAAATTATGAACTTTTCTTATTCAAAAATGTACAGAACAAGACAAAGTAGCAATGTTTAATTCAAGAGTCGTTTTTTAATAAATAAATTTCTCAAATAATGCCAAACCATGCTTTTACAATAAAATATTGATGAATTGCCACACAACTTTGAACCCAAATCCATATATGTTTACCTACAGAAATATGAAAGCCTCCTGCTCAATGTCATTTGCTTGACGCAATACGAGATACTGGAGCAACATCATCAACTATTACTAGCCCAATAGCTAAATCATTGTGATTGATTCCTACTGGTAAGACGATTGTTAATGGAGTCTGATGACAAAAAGAGGAATATACCTATTTTGTTTCTATAATTTTACCAAATAATGTTATTGTTCCAAATATCATGGTTTGTTGATGTGATAAACTGGTATGATGATTTGATGCTTTGATTGGTATGGATATTATATGACTCTGAGATTTAGCTATTACGAAAGAAGAGAATAAAACAGTTATGTCTTTTGTCTTACCATCTATGAAAACAATTGATTTTGTTAAGAAAGTAAACGATCTGGTACAACAAGAACATAGTGGACAACATAAAAAAGCAAAAGAACAAAGAAAAAAAGAAAAGAAAAATAAGAAAAAATGAAGAAAATAACATTTAATTTATTATAAATAACACATGTCATCAGGAAAGTTTATTACTAATACAGATAAGTTATTGTCTGATGTAATCAATAATATACTGCCTACTTCAGAAAATCTTTACTTTTTAGTGGGATTTTTTTATTTTTCAGGATTCCAAGAGCTATATAGAAAATTGGAAGATAAAAACATGAAGGTTCTTGTTGGGATGGATATAGAAGTTTGAATACAGAAAACAGTAAAAGAAGTGTTTAGTATAGATGAAGATCAAAGTAATGTTAAAAAACAATGATTTATTGATTCATTGAAAGAATTAGTAAATAAGACAAACTTATTTGATACTAAGGTCAATAAAGAAGCGTTGGAATTGTTTATAACAAAGATAGAGAATAAAACATTAGAGATAAGAAAAACATTAGATCCTAATCATTCTAAATTATATTTATTTGAAAATAAATCAGACCATAATGAATGATGAGAATATCCATGAGCCATTATTACATGATCTAGTAATTTAACCTATTCATGACTTACGTGAAGGTATGAATTTAATTCTATTTTTAGGGACAAAGAAGACTTTGTAATAGCTAAAGATTTATTCAATGAATTGCGAGAGTCTTCATTACCAATAACAACTGGTGGAGAAGAAGACGATGTAGTAAAAATGTTAAAAGAAGAAACATGGTTAAAAGTACCTAAACCATATTATTGTTATTTGAGGTTGTTATTTGAGTTTTTTGAAAATAAAGAAGATATAATTACTCCATATCATATAACTCATTGAGAGTTTCAGGATCTACAGTATCAGGTAGATGCCATCAAAGATGGTATGAAAATGATAAAAGAGCATAATTGAGTTATTGTTGCTGATGTTGTGTGACTTGGTAAAAGTATTGTATGATCAACATTATTGTATAATTTACACAAAAAAGCTATAATAATTGCGCCACCTCATCTAGTAGATCAATGGAATGATTATAAAGAAATGTTTGATATAAATGCTAAAATATTTTCGTCATGAAAAATTGAAGATGCGTTAGAATATAATATGAAATATAAGCATAAAGCTGGTGTTGTTTTGATTGATGAGGCACACAAATATAGGAACTCAGAGACTAATGATTACTGAAATTTACATCAAATATGTCAATGAAAGCATGTTATATTATTAACAGCAACTCCTTTTAATAATGCTCCGCAAGACATATTCAACCTGGTAAAATTCTTTCAAATACCCGAAAAGTCAACGATACATACTGCGAATAATCTTATGTATGAGTTTTCTCAATTACAGACAGAATATTTGAACATTAGAAGTGAACAAAGAAAATGAAAAATAGAAAATCACGAAGCGAAACAAAAATTAAAAATAGTTGCGAATAAGATAAGAGATTTGATCTGACCGATAGTTGTTAGGAGGTCAAGATTGGATTTGAAGAACATGAAAGTATATAGAGAGGATCTTGAAAAACAATGATATAAGTTTTCTAAAGTTAATGATCCACAAACTAAAACTTACAAACTTTGAACTTTAGAAAAGAAATATATTGCGACATTGGATGATCTAATAGAAAAAGATAAAAATGATAATCGGAGTAACTTTCAAGGGGCAAGATATAAGGTTTTAACTTACGTTGACGCAAGTAAATATGAAAAAAAGCTAGAGCAAGTCCTTTGATATGAATACTCGTTGTTAGAATGAAGACAAAAAAATATGCCATTCTTTATTAGAAGATTACTGGTTTCTAGATTTGAAAGCTCATTATTTGCTTTCAAGAATACGCTTCAATCTATTAGAGGATCTATAACCAGATATGAAAAATATCTAAATGAGTTAAAAGCTATTCCAGTCGTAAAGAAAGGAAAATTACCTGATATAGAAGATTTGCTTGATGATTATACTGAATTTGAAGAGTTACAAAGTGAAATGGATAAAATAGTGACAGAAAAAAATGGATTTATGATACCAATAGAAGATATTGATCAGAAGTTTTTTGATGATTTGGAAAGTGATAAAAAATTCCTAGATGGTCTTATAGATAGACGAGATGAAGAAAAAAATGATCCTAAAATGGAATCTTTTATACAAGAAATCCAAGAAAATATAAAACAAGATAAATCAAGAAAAATTGTTGTGTTTTCTCAATATGCTGATACTATAAAGGAATTGGAAGAAAAAATGAAAGAAAAATGATTGAGAGTGCTATCTGTTACAGGGCATAGTAAGACACAATTATTGAAAGATATGATAAAATATAATTTTGACGCATGAATTAAAAATGACGATCAGATAGATGATTATGATGTATTGCTTGGTACCGATGCTATTTCTGAGTGATATAATTTACATAGGGCATGAACTATCTATAATTATGATATTCCTTATAATCCAACTAGAATTATACAGAGGATATGAAGGATAAATCGTATCAATAAAAAGGTTTTTGATGAATTATATATCTATAATTACTTCCCTTCTTTGATAGGAGAAGAAATAATTAGGTGAAAACAAATCTCAACACTTAAAATAATGATGATAAATGCCATACTTTGAAATGATACAAAGATTTTGACTGAAGATGAGGAACTACAATCATTTAACAAAAGGATACTCCAGGAATGAGAAGATGTAAGTGATGTATATAAAGAGACTCTTCAAGAAGAAAATTTTACCCAAGAACAAGAGTCTTGGGATACAGTTTATCGTAATTTTCTTACCACAACTATCCAAGAAGATCCAGAAATAGGGAATAAAGTATACGAGATTGCCGATAGATCTAGATTACAAAGGACGGAAAAGAAAGATCAAAACTGAGTGCTTCTATTTGCGAAAAAATGAAGCAATAACTTGTTTAGATTTTATGATAAAAAAGACCAAGAAGTTATAAATATTTCTCCAAAAGATGCTTTCAAATTATTTGAGGCAGAAAAATCCGAAGATCCTCAAAACGTATCTGATAACTTCTATACGTGTTATGAAAAAATCAAAGAATCTTTCAAACAAGCCAAAAAAGCAACCGCAAGAAACACACAAGAAAAAAAAGCTCTAGATAATCTAGAATTTCTCTATGAAGCCACAAAAGATAACTTTTATAGAGATATACAGACAGCAATAAATCTAGGCAATTTGCCTAAATACTATATGAAAGAGATCAGGAAGATTACCCCAAAAAGTTATACATCTGTAGTAGATTTTCTGAAAAGAGAAATCCATAAAGAATATTTACAATCAATGATTACTTGTTCTCAAAGCTTTGATGAACATAAAGAAGAGCTAATTATCACAGAAGAATTTTAATCTTTAATGGTATATCTTTATGGATTTCAAAAAATGATATAATAAGTCTGAATTTAAGAATTTTCTGAGAACAAGATTTCTATGAGATAAGTTTGAAGAAATTTCAGAACAGCTTACTCCAATAAGAAAGACGCAATTTTTTGCTGATAATGGGATATATAAAATATGAGAAATAAAATGATTACATAAAGAGATGTCTATATTGGAGATTAGACAAAGGAGTAAAAAAGATCCCAGGATAACGCTTACAAAAGACACATTTAAGCTGATGCAAGATTATGGTATTAGAAATGCTATAATAGTCTTTTATGTAGATGAACATAGCTCTTGGAGATTTTCATTATTGACTACAAATTTTACAGAAGATTTTAAGAAAGAACTATCAAGTCCTAAGAGGTATTCATATCTTTTGTGACCTGGAGAAAAGACAAAAACAGCTGAAAAATATCTTTTGAATCAAATCACGAATTATGATGATTTGATCTCTAGATTTGATGTAGAAGTTGTTAGAAAGGAATTTTTTGAGAAATATTTGGAGTTATATGTCAGACTATATAAAGAAATAAAAAAGGATGATAAGTTTGTAGATATGCTTAGCATCCAAAAGGTAGATATTGTTAGTTTTACTAAAAATTTATTGGGTAAAATAGTTTTTTTGTATTTTATTCAACAAAAAGGTCGGTTATGATTAGGTAAAAAGGAAAATGAATATGGGAAATGAAATAGGGATTTTATGAGAGTTATGCGAAATAACTTCAAGAAGAGCAATGAATCAATGAGTTCAGAGAAGACTGGTTATTTTTATAATGATTATTTGGAACGATTATTTTTTGCGTGATTAAATCAAGATAGGAGAGATAATGATGACTGGTTTCCAAATCTTCAAATGAAGGTACCATATCTTAATGGATGATTATTCAAAGAAGATTATCAGTGACGAGAGGGATATGTAGTGAAAATTGGTAATGATATTTTTTCTAATGTAGATCAAAAATGAGATGAGTCTGATGGAATATTAGATATATTTGATAGATATAATTTTACTATAGATGAAGATAGTCTTTACGATAGTGATGTTGCTGTAGATCCAGAAATGCTTGGTAGAATATTTGAAAAAATGATCTCTATAAGTAGTGAAAATATAGATGAAATAATTAAAATCTTTGATACAAAATGAAAGAAAACTAAAATAGATTTTGGAAAAGAATTGAATAAAAAATTGGGGGCGTTTTATACCCCTAAAGAAATTGTTCACTATATGACTAGGGAGAGCCTTATTTTATATATAATAAATAATATAAAGTGAAACAAAGAAGATAATGAGAAATTGATTAGAAATCTATTTGATCTCAAAGAACAATTTCTGTTAAATAAAGATGATCTAGCAAAAACATGATTTTCCCATGATGTATTGGATAAATTATGATGAATAGTTGTGAATATAGATGATGTACTCAAAAAGGTAAAGATTCTTGATCCTGCCGTATGATCTGGGGCTTTTCCTATGGGTCTTTTATATGAAATTGGTAGTATTAGATATTATATATATTGAGTCTTTTATAAGGTTTTCTGAGCAAATATTGATATATATAAAAATAAAGAATGAAAAATATCTATGTATAAAATAAAAAGAGAAATTATTCAAAATAATATTTATTGAGTAGATATAGACTCTGGAGCAATAGATATTGCGAGGTTAAGATTCTGGTTGTCTTTGGTGGTTGATGAAGAAGTTCCCGAACCATTGCCAAATTTTGAATTCAAATTTATATGTGCCAATACTTTAATACCATTAGAGGAAGAATCTAAAGAGAAGGATCTTTTTGCTCAATGAGACGAACCAAAATTAGAAACATTAAAAAAATATAAAAGAGAATATTATAATGCGAGTAGTAATAGAGAAAAGAAAGAAAAGAAAGAACAAATAAGAAATTATACAAAGTCTGATATAAATCTGTTTTCAGATCCAACGCCAAGAGCTAGACAAATAGAAGAATTTGGCTCTAATTTTGATAATTCAAAGCACTCTCATTCGTTCTTTGACCCAAGTTTAATGATGAGTGAATGGAAAGGGTTTGATATAGTAATTGGTAATCCACCATATATCAAAGAATATGATAATAAAGATGCCTTTGATGGATTAAAAAAAAGAGAATATTATATTGGGAAAATGGATATATGGTATTATTTTGCTTGTTATGCTCTTGATCTTTTGAAAGATTGATGAGTAGAAAGTTTTATAGCTCAGAACAATTGGATTACTAGCTTTGGAGCAAAAATCATGAGAAATAAAATTTTGAAAGATGCCAAAATAAGAGAATTTGTAGATTTTTGAGATTATAAAGTATTTGAGGACGTTGGTATACAAACTATGATATATATATTAGAAAAAACAAAGAACAATGAGAGTTATGAAACAAAATATTCAAGATTAAATAATAAAGATTTTGATAGAAAAGATATAAATAGATTTTTGTTAGATAAGGGGAGTACTACCGAATACATAAAGCATTACTCTAAAATAGAAAAGAAGAAGTATACCGATAAGACTTTGGATTTCGCAGATGATGAAAAGGATAAAATATTGGAGAAAATTTTTAATGAATGAGACTTTAGGTTAACAGAAAAGGAAGTTGCTCAATGAATGATATGATGACCTGATAAGGCTTTTATATATGACTTTCAAGAAAAATTTTCTGATACTGAAAAGCAATATTTACATAAATATTATACTAATGTGGGTAAATACACTAAAGAAGATACATCTAGGTTAGTATCATATTTAACAAAGAATAATATAAATAATATTCATGACGATATGTCTACTTTCAATAAAAACTTTGTAGCGTATAAAGAAGAACTTCTAAACAGAAGAGAATGTAAGTCATGACAAATAGATTACTTTCATTTACACCGACCAAGAGATGAAAAATTCTTTGTAAAATGAGAAAAAATAGTTTGTTGAACTAGGGTTGTTTCTCCTAGTTTCTATTATACAGATGATGAATATTATTGAAGTAGAGCATTAAATTTTATAAAAACAGATAGGATAGACCTTAAGTATTTAACTGCCATATTAAATTCAACTCTTTCGTATTTTTGGTTAAAAAATAAGGGTAAATTATTATGAGATCTGTTACAGGTAGATAAATCTCACCTACTTAATATACCTATTAAAAATATTGAATTATCTCAATATAAGCCAATAATTGATGTTGTAGATGAAATAATAGAGAGAAAGAAAAAAAACTCTGATGCTAAAATAGATGATTTGCAAGGAAAGATAGATCAAATGGTGTATAAGATCTATGGATTGAGTAATGAGGATATTACTGTTGTAGAAAAAAGTCTTACGAAATAATATTTTATACTGTTGAATGACTCATTTTTTATGTTCTAATTTCTAAAATGAGAGGAAATCTTAGTCAAGAAGAACTAAAAGAACTTACATCAAAAGATAATAGGATTATAGATCCTGAAGATGAGAATAACGCTGAATATGAAGAATTTTTTGAGCTGTTAGATAAAGATAAAAAGGATTTTATAGAACGAGAAAAAAGAGTTCAACATTGATATATGGAGAATTTTCTTCCGTATTGAAGTAAAATGACTCTTAATGGGTGAGAGTGTAATGGCTATTCGTTTTGAAAATTAGATGATGATATTCTTATCAAAGCACTTCAAAATGATATAAGATTGTTGTTAAAAACACTATGAGAATGATATAATGGAGAAATAAAGATAAATTTTAGAAATGGAAGACCAGAATTTATGACCTCTCAATTTGAATCAGTAAATGATGAGTGAGATTATGAAAAACTAAAGATTATGGTATGAAATTTTGGTTTTTTGACCCACAAAAAATATTGAATCAGTAAGAAATTATATGGAGAGAAAATATATAGATATACAGATAAAAATTGGTGAGTTGAAGGAGAGAGTTGACATAGGATGGGGTACGTTCCTAAGAAAAAGATTGGCTTGAAAAAGAAGTAATAAAAATATATAATTTTTCTAAACCCATAAAGAACTATGGGATTCCGAGACTTTCCTGAGAGTATTCACACATAATGTGGAAACTTAGGATAACTATTGGATCAAATGACAGTAGAAAGAGCAAGAGAAATCTTGTGAAGTGCTTATGATGTTCTTGATGATGTACAAATTATCAAAATTATTAAGCTCTTTGAATCAATTAGTCTTATGCTTATAGAGAGGGAAACCACTAAGTATTAGGCTAATGCTTATAAGATCATGTCCTAAACGGATATGATCTTTTTGATTATTTCCACCAGACGAGATTTTTTTAGAAAATAAAGACTCCAATCAAGATTTTACCCTTAAGGTAAGGCTTTTTTGTTATGTATAATAATGTTCAAAAAAAGAACTTCAAAAATTTTAGCTCTTTGAACATAATTAACTTTCCTATAATACTGACCTGCTTTTTGTAATATATAGATAAAACAGTTGTCTAAGTTAATATATTATAGACTCTTTTACATTCATTAAAATAATCACTACATAGAGATTTAATTTCGTCCCTAATATCGTTAACTAGTACTAAAATAAGGTTTTTTCCTAAAGGAGTATTTACATAAATATTTCTTTGTATATTACTAAGAAATTGAGACACGCTGTTTTGAGTAAGGATATCGTTATTATGAACAATATCACATCTTGTTTGATATAATCAACGAATTTGTACTTGGTTGACATCCCATCAATCTAATAACTTCCGTATTTTATCATTTTGTTTTCTAAATTTCCAATTACCATCTTTATGTAAATCACCAGCAATTTTTTGAAATTCATTTACAGAAGCTGTATTGTTTTTTATTATTTTCATTTTTTGTTGTTCTATTAAAAAGTTTTTATAATGAACTATAGAACTACCATCTATTTCTAATTCCAAAAGATCAACAAATTTAATATGAATAAGTTCTAAAAAATGCTCACTAAGAGCATTTAATAGTATTAGAAAATATCATTGACTTTGTCTATATTGTAGTCAACCTGTATCTAATGATTCAGGCATTAAAGTTTCCACTATTTGTGATATTTCAGCGAAACTTTTATCAACATCTATGCCATAATCTTTTACTATGTCGTCAACTTCTTGGACACTTACCATCTAGTCTAATATATCACTAAAATAATCTACTGCAAATTGAAATTTATTCCTAGTAGTAGCTACATCGGTTAGTTTAGAAATAATGATATTTTGAGATCAGGTTTCTCAGAAAGTTATATTTTCTGATTTTAGGTTACTAATATGTATTACAAAAGCATTTTGTTTTTCTGTAGTAAGAACTCCTCATTTTCTAAAAAAGGACAATAATCATATGGATATAATGTCAATTAGATTTTCATTAAATGTTAGTCTTCATCACGTTGTACTATAACGAAATATTAGAGGGCGACCATTTACATCGTTACCTATTTGATCTCATATCTTATGAATAGCATCTAGAGTTTTATTTATTAGATTTTTTCTTTCGCTTATCTGTGAAGGCACAAATGATACCAATATTTTTGCGTATAAATCATAAAATTTAGTAAGAGGAGGCTTATATTCAAAGTCTCAATCGCTAGTAGCATATTGTAATCATCATATAGTATCTACTGTTATATCGGGGGCTGAAAAAGCATCAAAAAATGATATTACACGAAATAATAATTGTGTAGGATAAGAAGGTTCCTTATACTTTATATGTGTACTTATTGGTAAATATTTTTGTCGAGAAGTTTTTATACTTTCGTCTTTTATGAAATCCATTAAATCAGATGCATAAACACTTTGACGTATTTCTTGAAATGATAATTTAATTCAGCCAGTATTTAATCTCTTAAATATTTCTATTTCTATTTGAGATATTTTCTCTTCGTCCTGTATTACTTGGTAATTCGGTCTAATAATACAACAAGATAATGGTTCATTTTCGAATTTATTTTTGATATTAGCCGGAAGATCGTTATATAAAATGACCTGTTCTTCTCATTCCACAAAAATACTATTTTTAACCTTAAGTATGGGAGAAAATCAAGATTCCAAAGTGCGATACTGAAGCAATTTTTCTAGAAGTTCACTAGAATCATAATCACTATCACTTGTCATAAATCTCGCTAATGTTGTTAGTCTTTGTTGTCAATCAATAACCTGTAAAACTCATTCTTTTGTTTCCAAAAAGAAGACTTGAGGAATAGGTACTCAATTCCATATAGAATCAATTAAAAGACTAGCTCTCTCATCATCCCAAACATAAAATCTCTGATAAGAGGGACGTAATTTAATAATTTCTTTTTTTATACGTCTCATTACGTCTGACACACTCATAGACAAGAAATATACAGCAAATTCATCTTTTTTTAGAGGGAAAACCGTTTTGATCCCTTCTGATTGATATGGCGTGTCTTCTTCTGTACTTATACTATCGTCATCAAGCATTTCATTAAATTGTTCAGGCATTTTTCTATGGGAAATTAAGTAAATAGATTGTCTCTAGTCTATTAGTAATCTCTAATTTTTCAATACTTTTTTTGTAAAAAACAAAAACATTTATTATTCTAACCTAACATAAATTTATATATGTACAACTTCACCAATTTTCTCTTAATGTTCACATTCCAACAAGTTAAGTTGATTTTATCCATAAAATAGATATTACATAGCTCAAACTATATAAAATAACATAAATACTAGTTTATAACCATAATCATTTATATACTACTAGTTTGAGCTATGAAAAAACAAAGCAGACTTGCTAAAAATTCACTTAAAAATTTTGAATTTGATGGGCAGAAGATTCTCAAAAGAGAAGATGTAAAACCAACTCAACTTAGAGCTGTTGTGTATTGTAGAGTTTCTGGAGATAAACAAGTAAAAGAAGGTTTTGGATTAGAAGGACAGGAAACGCAGGGTATTGAACGATGTAAAAAACACACTCCACCAATTGAAGTAGTTAGAGTTTTTAGAGAAGAGGGGGAGTCTGGGAACCTAAAAGTTCGTCCAGCATTTGAGAAGGTAGTAAATTTTCTCAAAGAGGAAAATAGCAAATATACCAAAATTACTCATTTTGTTTGTAGAGAGTTGAGTAGGATTTCTAGACCAGATTTGGATAATGTTCAGGCTGCTTTTGATATGGAATGAAGAATAAAACAGTATTGAGTTGAGATTGTTGATATTACATGATGAATGAATGATGATACGGATGAGGGGAAACTCATGAAGGTAATGACCTATGCTTTTGCTGGATATGAAAGAAAAAATACGAATAAAAAATGTATAAATGGGAAAAGAGGAAGGTTGTTGGATGGATACCGACCATTTTCATTTGTTCCTATGTGATATAAAAGAACAATGTTAGACAAAAAATGATATGTAGATGAAATAGATTGGGATGTCGCTAATATTCTCAAACAATGATTGGAACTATTTGCTAATGATCCGACTATGGGTCAAATGCAATTATATAACTATCTGATTGAAAAATGACTTAAGTGACAATGAAAAGGTAAAAAAGTATGGAAGAGTTATATTGAAAAAATGTTTCAGATTCACAGACTCTATTTCTATGCTTGATATTGTATATATCCTCCACGAGATATTACGGAATTGGTTGATGGTAGGCATGAATGATTTATTTCATTAGAGACCGCAGAAAAGATTAGAAAAAAGGTAATAAAGGGTAATAAATGAGTAAAAACCCAGAAGGAAGATGATGAATTTATATTGAAACAGCTTATCACTTGTAAAGGTTGTGGAAGAAAACTTACAGGATGGAATACTCCTAAAAAAATGGCAGATGGAACGACTAAGCAGTATCCCTACTATGGATGTCAGCTTGAAGGATGTCCAGAAAGAGACAATGTTCCAAAGCCATTATTAGAACAAAAAATTATTGATATGATCCAAGCTATTCAGCTTCCGTCTGAAATGATGAAATTATTTGATGAAACTTTGTTGGGTGTTTGGTGAGGAAAAGAAAAGGATCGGAGCAGAGAGATAAAAGCCAAAGAAAATAGGCTTAAAACCATAAAAATGGAAAAAGAAAAAATAGAACAATATCTATTGAGTGGGAAAGGTAGTGTTGCTCTTCAAACTAAAATGGATGAGAATCGGGCTGAATTGGATGTTGAAGAGAAACTTATTGTGGAACAACTAAGTGACGAAGATATGATGAAAATAGAAAAAAATAATACATTAAAAAAAATAAGAGAGCTTATTAAAAGTCCCTTAATTTTCCGAGAACAATGAGATAGAAGTTTAAGAAAACAACTTATTGAAGTTCGATTTTGAGATACTTTGTCTTATTCTAAGTCTCAATGACTTCAAACCGATGATAGTCCAGTTCTATACAATGTTTTATATGATTTGAAACAAAATTATTCCTGTTTATACCTGGAGAGGGACTCGAACCCTCACGTCCTTACAGACACCAGATTTTGAGTCTAGCATGTCTACCAATTCCATCATCCAGGCATAATGGTTTTTTTGTGTATTTGGTTGTGAGTATTTACGAAAATCCAAGTAAAAATCAATTGATTTTGTGCTTTGATTATTTACATATCATGTGATGAATCTTTTTCATCGTTATTTTATACGATAATTTGATCGAATCATGGATTTGAACAAAGTAATGATTATCTGAAGAGCTACCAACAATTTACAGGTAAAAACCATCGAAAGTAGTTGAACTTCTGTAGTAAATTTTACTGTTGCAACCAACAGAAAATTTAAAAACAAAGAAGGAAATGTCCTTGAAGATGCAGAATACCACAGATGTGTAGCTTATGGAAAATGAGCTGAAGTATTGGCAAAGTATTTGAATAAAGGAAAAAGAATTTACATTGAATGAAGACTTAGAACAAGAAAATGGCAAGACAGTGAATGAAAAGACAAATTCTCTACGGAAATTATCGTTGATAATTTTATCTTCTTGGATCCAAAAGGACAAGGAGGAGACGATGATCATGTCTTGGATATTGCTGATCCTGTAGTTCCAGAAGATGAAGATGTACCATTCTAAATTGAAACGTTAATTCTTATCAGAATATTATAACGACTTGAACAAAAATATACCAGTCGGTACTTATGTGTGCATATAAAAAAGTATCAGAGTTTTTGAGTCCACTATTTTATTCCAGCTATGCTGGATAATCACGACGTGAGCAATTCATTGCAAAATATTTATGACTTTTTCGTTGTATTTTATACATTAGATTTTGTACATCATGGCATTAAAAATGAAATTAAGATATTTCCTCTTAGATCTCTTTGATATGATATCGTTTTTGATATTTGTCGGAGGTATTGTATTGTTTATCAGATTTTTTATAGCCAATCCTTATACGGTTGTATGAGCAAGTATGGCACCTACGTTTGCAGAAAATGATTTTATTATCGTAGATAAGATCACTCCAAGATTTAGTCAACTTGAAAGAGGTAATGTCATAGTTTTTGTGCCTCCTGGAAAAACTATTCCGTATATCAAAAGAATTATTGGTCTTCCTTGAGAAACGGTGAAAATTGTAAGTAACGGTGTCCAAATTTGTAAAACAGAAAACGCTATAGAACAATGTAATACACTTGCAGAACCCTATTTGAGCTGAGTAAAAACAGAAGCAAGATGTGGTATCAGTGAATTTAAAATAGATACTTGAGGATTTTTTGTGATGGGAGATAATAGATGATTTTCTACTGATTCTCGTTGTTGTTTTGGATTGGATTGTTATGAATGATCTAGTTATGAAGTACCATTTGACCATATTATCGGTAAAGTATATCTTAGATTCTTCCCCCATTTTTCTACATTCTAACACTATATTTTCTCAATAAAATATATAGAGATATAGGCGACGTGAAACTTTAGAAAAATGATTTCCTGCGTCTTATTTAATTCTTAGTGTATCCATATGAGAATATTTTCAAACTTTGACACTAAGTTGAGACAAAAAACATTTGAAGAATATCAACAACATCATGGTGTTGATAATGTTATTTGTTTTTGAAGAAGTCAGTTGTATAAGTATTATAAAGTCATAATACCATTTGTTGGTTTAATTTTATTTACTCTTTTGGTGTTTGTATTTTTTTATCAGTGGTTGGATGGAACATATTTTGGGTATATAGTCACTGCTATTATTGTTATAGATGTTGTTTTCTTGTTTCCTATAATCGGAAAGTATGTTGATTATACTATGGATTTTATCATTGTCATACCCAATTCCATTATGATGTATGATCAGTGAGGGATACTTAAAAGGAATATCCGTACTATAAGTGCAGACAGTATTAAAAGTATTTCTATAAGAAAATCGTGATTATTGTATAGTATCTTTGATAATGGCGATATTATTGTTTTAACAGAAGGTGATATGGAACCGATTGACGATGATGATCAATGAGATGTGGAAAATTATGGTGAAATAAAATTTCGTCGAATCCCCAAACCAGAAAAAAGGAAAAATCAGATACTCAAAATTGTAGGTATTGATGTTGATGCTAATCAAGAACCAAATACAAGATAATATATAATCGAACTTATTTATATCCTATTTTATTCACATGGGACAAGAACAAGAAACGCCACGTATTCCTTACGATATTTATGAATCTCCTCAAGAGATTGTGATTTTGCTCCCTTTGGGATGAGTTAAAAAAGAAACACTTAAATTGACAATAAAAGATTATAGACTCGTGATTTCTGGAGAAAGAATTAAACCCAAGATAAAGGATCATCTGATTCCTCTCAAAGAAGAATGCTACCGATGACCGATAGACCAAATTATTGATCTTCCTCCTCAGGTGTATTTTGATAAGATTCATAGTAAATTGACTCCTGATAATACCTTACAAATTATTGTGCCAAAGGCATTGATACCAGAAAAAATTTCTCTCGAAGTAGAATATGATAAATAAAAGGTCCGATTTCTCGGACTGACAAAAATAGATAAAAATTGACTAAAAGTAGCTGTAGATACGGCTATTTTTTGTTAATTATTTATTCGTTGTGGCAGGAATACTAGTCATATTTCCTGATAGATATCCGTGTAATGTTGTTCACTTGAATACTACCATTGGTAATTGTACTAGTACTATATTACACAATAACAGATCGAAAGGGAAAATAAATCGAAATAATATTGTTGAAAAGCTGAATGTATATAAAATCAAATATATTATTTGATTCCATTTAGAATATTTTCTATCTCGTTTTGTATTCATGAGTATCATACCTATACATCTATTGTTATTACATATTACTACTAGTATATTATATAGCAAAAATATTCCTATAAGAATTATTTTTCTTACAAAATTATTGGAAATAGTAAAATAAAAAGGTAGGAAGAAAATAAAAACGATGATAATATTAATTATTGATGCCCCTAATTTTTGTACGATTGATATTTTTTTTATATTAGATCTATAAAATAGTGTTGTATACATTTTTATTTCCTATTATTTCATGCAGATAAATATCCAGTAAGAATTCCTCGTGAAACGAAGAAGAGATAATTGATCATGCTGTCTTCAAAAATATGTAGGAACATGCCCATAACAAGTAAACATACTCGTCATATATTGAGTCATCTTCGTATAAGATATATCGTTTCTGTGCTTGTATGTATGGACGATTTTTTATATTTTTGCTGTATTTTCCTTGCTAACCATGTGATTTGAAGAATCAAAACTGTCCATAAAATAAATCCTAAAGTACCTATATCGAGCATAAGTTGGATGTAGTAGTTTTCTGGTAATATAGTTCCATTATGATTGATTGCTGGTCACGAAGTTCCTAATCCATAACCGCTTGGCTCTTGAATAACATATTTTATACTTCAAAACTTAGCTTTTATGTGTCCCATGGTTGATGCTCATTTGAGTATACTGAGTCCAATCAATCCTGCCAAAAATACTATCCCTATGCCCCATGAAATTTGTTTGTGTTTTTTAATTCGTTGTACATTCATTATTGCTAAGCCAACTATTCATCCGATAAATGCTGTTCTAGAAAGTGTTAGTATTATAGCTATTATTCGTAATACAACTATAGCGCTATTGATGATTACTTTCTTGTTCATGATAACCAACTCTTTGATGTTTTTCAATTTTTCTTTGCAAAATAATATCACTGCTGGCAAAAATGCAATCAAAAAATATCCATAGTTATTTGGTCAAGAGAATACTCCTTGTCGTCTTGCTGTCCCTTGATATCAGGTTAGATAGTATATTGGTGGTTTAACTCCAAACTTAAAATCATTTAATGGTCCATAGCCTATATTGAAAAATAGATTCGGCCAAATAAATTTCAATCCTTGTCGAAGAAATCAAACAATGAGTGTTGTAATCAGAAGATATTTTAGATATTTTAGATATTTATTGGTGGTATCTTCTGTGAATATTCGTCAGATAAACGTAGCAGAAAGAAAAATAAAAAGATAGAGGAGTCCGTATTTGATTCCTACAAAAATATCATACATTGATTTCCCTTTGAGAAGCGATATTCCTACACCGAAAGCTAAAATAATAATAAGTGTGATTCGTGGTCGTTTTCGTGTATTGAGGTATGCTTTTATGGTTTTGAAATTATATAGTACAAGTATCGCAAAAAAAAGTACCCAAACAGCGTCTCTTCCTAGTGCTGGTAATTCTGGATATGATCATCCTAGTATTCCATATCAAACAATGGTGACAAAAAGGTGGTACAACACTACGAATATCAAAAATATTTTCAAAAATCTTATCATAGATAGGGCTAATGATAAATATGTCGTATACTATATGTGTTCGTAAAATAAAAACAAGTTGAAACTTAAAGATTAAAAGATACATTTTGTTATATATTTTACTCTATATACTGGAGTATATGAAACTTAGTGTGGTGATACCAACCAGATGAGATCAGAATATGAAAAATAGCATTGAATGTTTACACCAGCAGATTTTCAAAGATTTTGAGGTTATTTTTGTTGTAGATAGACATTTAGCTGAACCAGGAGGCTTTGTGGATCATGATAATATTCGTTATATTACCAATTTAAATTCATCGTTTCGTACTCAACGTGATGATAAAGAACCTATGATTGGCTGAAATGCTAGTACGCTAAGAAATTATGGAATCAAACATGCACAAGGTGAATTTATGTTATTGATGGATGATGATGAATGGTTCGAAGATGATTATTTAGAAAAAAATATTTCCTTACGAACAAAATATAAACCCATTATTAAAAAGGATTTTATCCTGACTCCTACCTTGATGTATAGGAAAACCTGACAGATTCAAAATCAGGGATTTTCTCATTTTAATTATCGATTATCAAGACCAACTCCCCAAATAGTATGAAATGCTCCACGAAAATATGTCCAAATGTATTCATGAAATTCACTTTTTGCTCCAGCGTATATCTTCAAGGAAGTACTTTTTGATGAAGATTTAGATTTCGTTTATGAAGACTTAGATTTTTCTTATAGAATTTATCGTGCTGGATATCCGATTATTGTTCTTCGTGATTTTCATATTTGTCATATGGAAAGAAATAAGAGTAAGCTTGAAGAGGCGCGAGTGGGTAATCAACATGCTGCGTATAGAAAAGCAAAACATAGAATGTTGTTTGTCAAAAAATATGGAAAATTTACAGATAAAATCAAATTTTATTTGCTTGGATTTCGAGGACAACCCTTACGACTTATGATTAAAGTTCTTCTTTATGCAAAATGAACACAAAAACGAAAAATACTTCAAGCTATTTGGAAATGAACTTTCTATTGATTATATAAAAAAAAGGATAGCTAATACGCTACCCTTTGTCTTTTACTGTGTAAGTTATTCTTTCCTTACTTTTGGTCTGCTATTAATTTCATCTCTGATTAAACCTGAACGTCCAAAATCTTCGCTTTCTACTGATTCTCGTAATGCTGTATCCAGTTCGTCCATCGACATATTTTTAAGTGCCTTACCTTTAATCACTACTTCTGTCTCCTCTTTTGCTTCTTGATTTTTTCCTTGGAGGATTGTAATTCTTTTGGTAATGAATCTTAAAATGCTTTCGTCAGCTATAAAATTTACTCTTCCATTTTCTTTTTCTTCTTGTGTGGGTGCGGTAAATTTTTTTTCGTGGATTTTTAGCTCTGATACATCAAATTCAGATAGTTTTTTTTTGATAGATTCTTTCAGTGCTTTTTGATCATCAATTGCGGTTTGATCATCTGGTTTAATTTCTAATACTTCATTGTTAGTAATGAAATTTTCCATTAATTCTTCCCAATCCATTCTTGGGAACATTTTTACTCGGTAATTTAATGGATCATGTACCTCAATCTCTGCATCTTCTATCAGCATCACAGCGTCATCATTTAAGATATCCTGTATTTGCTTCGTCGTGAACATTGGATAGAAAATTTCTATGGTGAAAAAATCTAATTCAAAGTCTCCCTTTTCTGGTCCGATTCTTTCGATTGGTACTGTGTGTATGTCGCTTTTTTTGCTGGAGACACTAAAATTAGTATTTACATAGCATTTTCCATGGATGATATATATGCCATCACCATCAAAGAACCCTTTTTCTCCTACAACCATAGTAGTCATTGGTTTATATACCAAAATGGCCCTGTTTTTTTTTGCTTTCATATAGTTTATTGTTTTAGTGTATGTTTTTGTTTTTTGAAAAATATCATACTAATATAAATATATTTGTCAATTCATTTTAATGATATATTTCTTTTTTGGCTTTTTTAGCAATACATTTTTGAAAACTTATTATTTTTCTTAAATTGTTTTTAGTGTATTCTGCATTTTGATGATTTTTTTCTGATAAGGATATACTTTTGTCGGTACTTCCAGGAAACTTGCTATCAAAAATAGATGTAATCTACTACTGATTACCATACTTGCTTGTGCTACTGTTTTGGCAAAGTGAGTGAAATCATCTTCTCGATCCAATATACTAAACTGCTGATCCTTGATTTCTGCTCATGCTTTTATTTTGTGAGCGTATTGTATATCATTATATCGGCTATTTTTTCATTTGGCAACTGGTACATAAAAGATTTCATATCATTTGTTGTAATAGTTTTTAACGTCTTGAATGAGTTCAGAAAGAAATTTTTCTGCATTTTTATTTATATTGATTATAATATATTTCTGTTGATATGTCGTTGCTTTGATGTTTTTTAGTGATTTTCGATTGTAGGCAAAAAAACTTGTATCCATAAAAAATTCTACCTTGGTGTATCCATATGCTTGGAGTTCGTCCACGGTCTCATGATCTCTTGCGAAGATGTGTTTTGTCTTTTTGAGGATACGCGTGAAAAGGAATCTGTTGAATAATTTTTTTGGTACTTGTATTCCTCCCATAAGATAGCGAGGTTTTCTTAGACAGGGGAGTAATGAAACCAATCGATATCGATAGGAATTTCTGTTTTCTTCTGTGATTATTTCGCCTCATCCGATGATTACTGCATCAATTTTTCTATAGATTTTTCGTTCTTTTAGTTTTCCTTGTCGGATATATTTTATCCATGAACGAAATCCTTTGGGTATCTCTGTAACGAAGGTAATTTTATTTATATCTAAAAATTGACTAAAAAATTTTTTCAACCATTCTGTGTCGTAGGCAGCTATCGTTATTTTTTTTCATTCTTCAATTAATAATTTCACTGTTCACAACAAAATTAGTTCATCTCCTAGATTTTTGTATGATCGATTGCCGATAATCAGTATATGTTTTTCTGAAATATCTAATCTATTTGTTATTTTCATGTCTTTCAATTACATAAAAAGGACTACTCTTTGTATAGCAGTCCTTGGTATTTATTCAATAGAAATATTTATACAGTTGTTTTTTATTTCCGGAATTTGGGAGTTATAGCATTGAGATAATCACAATATGCTTGTTTGTTATCTTCAAGTGTCGGAGATACTTTTTTCAATGCACCTCCCCATCATGCAGTCATAATCTCTGTATCAAAATCTGTAGAAAATAATTTTGCGTTATCAAAGGTAATATCTCTTCCTATTGTTGATAAATAGAATGGCTTATCTGATACTGCTTGTTTATCTTTACAAAGAAATTTGATACGATTGGTGAGGTTTGCTGCTTTGAATATTTCGTTATAACTACTAAATTCATTTTTTGCTGTAAACCCATCAAGTGTTTTATGATCAAGATCAATGGTTGTTGTTTGATTATATGTCTTGAAAGTAATCTTTGGTCTATTTCCTGTTATCTCAATATTCTTGTTTGATGTCGGCCATTTTTCATAAAAGGTATTGATTGCCAAGAGCAAATCTTCCTCTTTTTGTTTGTTACCATTTGCCAACTCTTTTATTTTTGCTGCCAACCCTGTCTTGTCTACTACATTTGTTTCTTTATAAAACACATCACCTCTTGCTTCGAGATCGTCCAAATCACTTATATCTTTGCCGTTTGCAATATAGTTGTCTACGAGATATTGTGTTTCAGAGTTTATTTTATTATATCATTTTCCTTCTTTATTCATAAATTCAATTACTGACTGGAGTCTTACTATTGCTTCGCTTGCTGCTTTATCGAATGGTTTGTTTTTATTATTATCATTTTCTATGTCTTCTCGTTTTATTCCCATACCTGTCAATCCAAGATTCAGTACGTGTTTCTCATCGTTTCTTCCTATAGATTCAAGAAATTTAGCTGCGGCTTCATTTCTCTTAGATCAATTTTTGAAAATTTCTAGCAGTGTATCATATTTATTTGGATCTATTTTCATTTGATTACCATCTTGGATCAAAAATTGTTTCATTTCTCCATAGTTCAATTTATTAAATACTGCTGTAGCTCATGGAAATCATTCAGCATATTTCATTTTTGTTTCTTTATCTTGAGCTGTTTGATTGGCGGTTTCTGATGTATTTCCTCAAGAAAACATATTAGCAAAAGCTTTTGTCATACCTCCTCACGTTAATAAGGTTCCCAATCATTCTCCTTTTCGAGCGTTTGCTCAAAACATAAGCGCAGTAGGTATGCCCAATCGAGCTCGATTTGTTCAATCATATATTCCCTTCCCTTCTTTTTTATCACTTTTGAATATCATTTTATATGCACTACTAATCATTTTCCATCATAAGAAAATTACTCCACCGGTAACGGCGAGATTACCAACTCCTCACCAGAATTGTTTTTGTTTTGGTTTCATCTTGGTTTGGTCTATTCGATATTTACTGACTCCATTTATTCATCACTTTTCAAATGCCTCTTTAGTATTACTGTATTGACTTCCGACATATTCATTTCCTTTTTTATTCTGATTTGCTGTTTCTTGTGTTACTCCTGCTACTGCTCAAACTGCTTCTGTCGTTTCGTTTGGTGTTTTGCCTGCTTCTTTATTGAGTTGCATAAATGCTTTTAATGTCGGATCTACTTTTGTCAATTCATAAAATTCTTGTGCGTGTTTTGGAACAAATGGATGTTCTGATGGTTTAAATGTATCTGGATTATCAATTACTTTGTTGAGATATGTTTCTAAATCTTGGAGATCCTGACTGAGTTCTTGTCTTTTTGCTGCAGTAAGCTCCAATTTATCCAAAATCGCATATTCATTATTTATTTTTTTGAGTGATTTATTTATTTTTCTAGCATCTGATTTATCATATATCATGATTTCATAATAGGGAACCGTATCTCCTTTTTCTAAGATGATGTCGTTTCTTGCCAAAATAAAATCAGGAGCTTCTTTTCCAAGTTCTTCAATTCTATCACTAAATTGTTTAAGTGTTATGTTCATATCCATCCCATTTACGTCATCCGTTTTTATATCATTTACGGATTTTGTATTGTCTTTGCTATCTATATCTCGATCAATTTTATATTTTTTGTCTTTATTGTTGGCTAATCGCTCTATTTGTTGTTTTATTTTATTAAGTTCTTTGAGGCGTCTTTCTATCTCTGTTTTATGTATTTTTCGAAGTCCTTTATCTTTTCTATCATATTTGGTATTGAAAATCCATCCTGAAGTTTCAGAATTAGCAAGATCTTTTTCTTGTTCATAAAAGACAATCAGTCTTCCTACTTTATATTTTACATTTTCTATGTCAGTAGCTTTTTCAGCAAGTGTTTCGTCTTTTTTGATTTCATCTTCCAATTCAGCTAGGTCTTTCGCAGTTTCCGTTGTGGTTATCTCAACCTTTGTCTTTTTTTCCATTTCAGAAACACTTATTAGTGTCTTTTGTGTCTCTGTTTTCGCTATATCCTTATAAAAATCCTTGATAAATGTTTTAAAATCGACTTTACCATTCACGCCAAATGTATTCACTCCATTGATAGCAAAAATATATTTTTCTTTATCTTGTTTAATATTTAACTTTGTATCAAAAAGATCTGTTACACTATGTTTGTGTAATTCTGTTTTGAATGCTTGGCTGTTTGTGACTACAGTATCGCCATATACTTCTCATTCTTTTGCTTGTTGTATAGGGAGTTCTTTAGTTAACATCCTCATGCTATAGATAAAAGCTTATACACCTAAGTATATTCACAAATAAGAGAATTACCAAAAAACTTACACTAAATAAAAAAATAGGGTTGACAAAAACCCTAAAAGTTGTTAAATCGGTTCGTTCTATTCTCTATTCATTCAATGCAAGTTCTTTTTTGATGGTATTTTCAAATTCTATGGTCTTTTCGCTAGAAAGTTTCTCTGTGAGGTGATAATATTCTGTTATTTGTGTCAATAATTTTGTAAATTCATGTTTATCCATAACAATATTGTCGTGATGTTTTGGTAATAATTGTTTGATGTAATGTATATATTTTGTCAAATCAATATCTCCATCGAATATAAAAATATCTTGGTATATAGCATCCAGATCTAATTCTTTGATATATTCCTGATAAAAAGGTATAAACATTCATACGACAAGTATAGTGTTCATATTTTTCCTCAGATGTACGAGATCTGTTTCTTCGTGTCTGGTTTTGAAAAAAACATGATATATCTGTTTTATGAGATGATCGTTTTTTATGTCTTTGAGTAAAAATGTAAGAAATTTAGCGTATTTCCCATTGGTTGCTTTATCGTTTTTGATATCTTGTCCTATTTGTTGGGCCTTTTTTTGATTATCCTGTATCCTTCTGACTGCTTCTTCGGTTACTTTATTGGTATCTTCTCTGACTTGTCCTCAGGTATTTATATCATCTAGTCCGCTACCTCATACTTCATCTGCCATTATTTTCTTCTAATGAGTAAAAATTGCTTATATCTGCTTGGAAATGTATGCTTTTGTTCTTGAAATTCAACAGTAATTGTATATACAATCACCACACGATTTTTTTGTTGTACTGAAAATACTGATGGTGAGGTGGATGAGTGGTCGAAGTCAGCTCACTGCTAACGAGTCAGACGGTAACGTCTCGCGGGTTCGAATCCCGCCCTCACCGATGTACAATGGCTCTGTAGCTCAGCAGGTTAGAGCGCGTCTCTCATAAGGACGAGGTCGGGAGTTCGAGTCTCCCTGGAGCCAAGGAAATCAATACCTCGATTAGATTATTATGGGCGCGGCAAATTTACCCATTTAATTGAGAGTCAATTCTAGTAAAGAATCATCAATCGTCATTCAAAATAGCTTTATTTATTATTATCTTATTCCTATGGCCAAAAAAAAGTGATGAAGAATCGTAGTCGCAATGCAATGTAAAGACTGCGGAAAAACCAATTATCACACGAGTATAAATAAAACAAATACTCAAAAATTGGAATTAACAAAGTATTGTAAACAAGATAAGAAAAAAACAACTCATGTATCGAGAGAAAAATTAAAATAATCGTTTTCATTCTCTACCGATGTATCTATCGGCACATTTTAGGCATTATAAAATCCACAAAAACTATCGGATTTTCATTGTGTCTCACTCTACTTTTTTAGTTTTTTTATACATTCAATATGTTAGTTATTAGACTTTCCAGACATGGAAGAAAAAATTTGGCTGTTTATAGAGTCGTTCTTTCTGAACACACTAAACCAGTAAAATATGGATACAAAGAAGTTTTATGATCATATGACCCTGTACAACATGCTTTCAAAGCTAATGTAGAATCTATTCTTTCTTGGATTACAAAAGGAGCACAACCATCAGAAAGAGTGGCAAAACTTTTGTTTAATGAAACAAAGAATCCAATTTTCAATAAATTTATCGAACATAGAGAAAGAAAAGGAGTAACCAAAAAAGAAGAGAAGAAATAATCAAATCTTTTAATTCTTTTTTCTGTTTGTTATGAATGCTATCTATGATAATGCTGATTTTCAAAATGTTATCTTAACTGTTTTGGCTTTGGTAGTCATTTTGGTGATTGTCTGATGTATCTATACATTCATTCGTGCAATTATTATGTTTATTTTTTCTCATAGTAAAGAAGAAAATAAAAAAAAATGACGAAATAGTATTAGATTTATGATTATCGGTGTTATATTAACCATTTTATTATTGTTTTTGGTCCCATTGGTTCTTAGAGTTATGAAAGTTCCAGAATATAATGTTTATACTCCTGTCAATGTTTTTGGTAGGGCTGGTGAACTTGTAAATGGAGTTTTTAATCTAGGTAATGTAATCCAAAAAAGCCAACAAAATAGTCAATATAATGGTCAGATATTTGATACTCCAAGTTCTTCAAGTTCACAACTTCCTCAGGCTACACCAACTACCACCTATACCCTCTAGCATTGATAAGTAAAAAAATATTTGAAAACGTTCTATAAATCATTACTGTTTGTTTTGTGGTATTCTTTTGCTATGTAAGTGTTATATTCCGTTTATTGTATTATTGTTTTCGTCCTAGAAAAGTGCTTTTAATCTTTTTGTTTTGAGATGAATAAAAAATTTAATCTTCCTGAAAAGATTTCAAAGTTTGCTCAAAAATTCTGAAGATTTACCAAACATCAGAAGGTGTTTGTCCTTTATCTTTGGGCACTTACTTTTTTTCTCATTGTTTTGCCGTTGATTAAAATTTCTCCCGTCAATGATATATCACATTCCATTTGGTTATTCAATGGACATCTCTTTAAGAGTTTGTTAATTATTATGGTGAGTGTTGTTGTTTTATTGAGTCGAAATATGAGTTTTAAATTTAAAAATTTTGTCATCTGATATTTTGGTTTTAAAGAAAATGATTCACTTTTCAATTTTGGTTTCTTATGGATTATAGCTACTGCCTTTTTGGGAATCGGAGATGCTATCAGTGTCGTAGGAACAAGCACACAAACTATTAAACTTACGTGATCGTATTATTTCATTCAATTGTTTTTGCTTTTGGGCTTGGTGTTGACCTTGATCTCTGTACTTAAACATGCTAAAGAAAATGCTAATAAGA
This sequence comes from uncultured Candidatus Peribacteria bacterium, assembly GCA_964613015.1. Lineage (GTDB taxonomy): Bacteria > Patescibacteriota > Gracilibacteria > Absconditabacterales > Absconditicoccaceae > CAJBLF01. The sequence continues at coordinate 38,676 of CAZTFP010000008.1, forward strand.
CAAAAATTGTCAATGTTGTCGATGAAGACGCGATGAAAGAAATCCAGCATAAAAAATCATTCAAATGACTTTTTGATGAAGAAGATAAAGAAGAAGAACATAAAGAACATCATTTTAAATAATTTTATTTTATTACGTATAGTGTTATGGTAAATGTAAATAATGATTGTATCTGATGTGGTGTATGTGAAAGTGTTGCTAAAACCATTTTCAAAGTTGATGGTGTGTCAAAAGTTATCAAACAACCTGATACTCCAGAAGAACAAATAGCGTGTGATCAAGCAGAACAAATGTGTCCGGTAAAAGCTATTTCTAATGAACCAATGAAAATGGCTGCATAATAGTTATTATTAATTATATTGCTGTTGAAAATCGACAATCCATGGTAAAGAAAATTTGTACTGGATTGTTTTTTTCTTATCTCGCAAAATTGCTCTTACCTGATCGTTATTTGTAAGGTCGTTTGCAAAGTCTACAAATTGGCAAGGACATTGATTACATGTTCATACATCGGGAATATCGATACATAGTCTTACATCTTGAGGACAATTTGCACATGTTTCTCAGGTGTCTATGATTCAGTTTCCACATAAGCTTCATGCACATGCTCAATAATCTTGAGGACAGGTACGACAATCTTCACTTGGATCTTTTATACCATTTCCACATGTTCAACAGCTTGGTACGTCAGCTGGACAGTTTATACAATTTTCTCCAGATTCTGCTATACCATTTCCACAAAACGATATACATACTCCTACGTCTTGAGGACAATTTTTACAGTTTTCTCCTGTATTGATCATTCCATCTCCACATAACGGTAATGGATTGTTGGTATCTGTAGGTTTTATAATAAGTGTATCATTGGTTAATCCAATAAAAGGACTTATGCCTTGTTGATTACATCCGAGATCTTGACCAATTTCTGGACAACCATTATTATTTACGGTTCCTTTAATCGTTGGACAAAGATCTTGTGTGTCAGGTATGCCATCGCCATCTGTATCTATTGTTGTTGTTTCGTTTCCTGAGATTGGTGCGAGCATTTTTTGTGCATCACCAATACCATCTTGATTGAGATCTAATTGATCTGGATTTATATTGAATGGTGCATTATCAATTGAACATACTCCTTGGTAATGTTTTGCTAATATATCTTGATTAAGATTTGCATTTGGTTTATTGGGATCACTTTCGTATGAACAATCTCTATTTTCAAAATTAATTAATCAGAGCAGATTTGGTATGCCATCGCCATCAATATCTGTATCACATATATCCGGTATGCCATCACCATCTAAATCACATTTATATATTTTATTGAGTGTTCCTTGTAATTTTGCATCTAAACAACGATCACTTCAGTTGATTACAATAGTTGCTTGATCATCAAGATATGTACATTGATTTATATACATACTGTATTCTGGACTCAGTGAACCATTTTTTTGATATGTATGCACAAATATATTTGGTATCTTTTCTGTCCCTGCCTTTTGTTGTGTTATTCCATCTGCAAATTTTAGTATTTGGGTACTAGGAGTTTCGGTCATAGTTCCTATGATTTTTGTAGAAAAATTTATTTTTTGTCCTATATTGGCAACTAGTGTTGATGGTGTCATTACTAAGGCATATGATCCCAAAAGACTTTTATCTGTTATTTTTATAGTCAGCATATTGGTTAATGTTTTTCCATCAATAAGCGTTATTGTCTGAGTTACCACTCTTTTTCATGGTTGTATATATGCATATTCCATCGTAAGTGTTGTATTGTCTATTTTTGTTCCATCACCAAAATCTCGATTTACTGCCACTATATCGTCTTGAGTAATATTATATGTGTTTGTATCAAAAAGTATTTTTTGGTTAATTTCTGAACTTGTTACGTTGCTTCTGAGTATTGCTCATCTTCATTCACCTATCCCAATGGTAAAATAGCTTATACCTGCTAATTCTCAGCTACTATATCATTTCACTAATACAAAATTTTCTCCAGATGTAGTAAATATTCTTTTGAGACTTTCTCCAGGAAGTTTTTTGGATGTTGTATTTTCTTTGGGAAATACCCATTCTATTTCATCAAAATTTCCTAGTACTGATGCAGAAAGCGTACTCTCTGTATTTATTTTTCCTCCTATAACGCTTGCTCTCGTTTGTAATGCTTTATTATCTCCTCTATATCCTCCTACCATTACAATGACTTGTGCTTTAGCTTCTGTACCATTCCCTTTGGCTATTGCCTGTATATTGTACATGCTTGGTGAAATGAATGTATGAGTAATTGTTGTTCCTTTGCCTTGTGTACCATCACCAAAATCTCGATCTATCTCACTAATATTGCCTGTACTTATAGCTGTAAATGTCGTTGTCAATGGTGCACCTCATTCCAATTTGCTGATATCTATATACAGTGATATCTGACTGTTTATATTTTCACATGCATCTCCTATACCGTTGTGATTTGTATCTTGTTGACCCGTGTTTACTATAAATAAACAATTGTCTATAGCTCCTGTTTGTGGTCGTTTGGAAATATCAACGTTACCATTATCATCAACGATACCAATAGGATTTTTGATTCCATCACCATCTATATCATTAGAACAAACATCTCCTATTCCATCATGATTTGTGTCTGTTTGATTGGGATTGTATGTGTTTGGACAGTTATCTTTTGTATTATCTATTCCATCACAATCATAGTCGTTATTAAATACACAACTAACTTTTTCGTTAAGCTTGAATAATGTATCTAGTACTGTTTTTCCATTGATATCTTTATCTGTATTTACCCATTGGCTCTGATCGATATTTATAATGCTTTGACTATAGAGTAAATTTAGTTCGGCCACTGGCCAGTATCATTGTTTTATTTTTCCGACTTCTTGCATACTACATTTGACTAGATTGAACATACAATATTTCAGATATACATTCACTTCATTATTATTCTGTAATGCACAACTAGTATCACATGATTTGCTTTCTTCAGTGATTATTTTTTTGTCATCACTAGTAAAATTTTTTGCTTCATAACTATCTGTTTTCAATCCATTTACTCGTGTATTTACTTCCTTTCGATTGAGATTGATATCTTTGTAGATATATTTGGCAAGGATATTTATAACTACTTGTATAAACTCTGCGATTGTCGTGTTTTTGGTTCCACAAAACTGTCCTCCACATACAGGACTTGTTGCTTTAGGATATCATCTCATATAGGTATTATCTCCTACATATGCTACACAATAATAATACGATACATTATTATATAGTCATCATAAAAAACTTATATCACCAAAGTCTTTGCCTGGTGTCGCAGTAAATGTTGACCAAAAATTTTGTACATATTTTTTTATCATATCTTGATCGGGGTGTATACAATCTTTACATTCTACGATATTTAATAATCTTGCAAGATCATAACGTGAAACACTATTTTGAGATTCTATAGTTGTCACATCAAATCCCATGTTTTTTAGTTGACTAGAAAAATCTTCGTAGGTTGCAAATACCGACGTTCAAATCAGTCAAATCAGTGATAGTAGTATTCAGAAATATTTCTTCATAATTTTGTTTTTATTTAAAAAGAGCATTTCTGATATATATAGTATATGTAAAATTATTTTTTTTGCAATTATGTTTCATGATTTTTCTATAAATATTTTCCCTTCGGAGACTTACTTTTTGGCATTGCTCCAAAAAGTAAGCAAAAAACTCTAGGAAAAATGATTCGCCATTTCATTTTTCCCAAATAGACAATCAGAGTAATCTTTTCAGCAGGAAATTTCTTTGCGTATAATTTGCTATGTGTTATTTTGCTTTTCTGTTTAGATTTCATTTCTCCCTTACTAAATTTGTATTCAAGGTTTTCTTGATAACAATTCCCAAAACAATAGAGTGGTACTTGTTTATATTTTCATAGTATATGTTCGCTAAATATAAAAATCTCAATGATTTTATGCAAGGAAATGATTTTGTTGGTACAAAGCCGGCTTTTTTGGAGCATTTGCTCAATAAACTCAATGAACATATAGCTAAAAAAGGAAAAGTTCTTTTGCTTACTTTGACTAAAAAGTCTTCTGAAGAAGTTACAAGTTTCCTGATTTCTAAATGATATAAAGCATTCTATTTACATAGTGAAATCGCAACAATCGATCGTTGGGAAATTATCAAAAAGTTGAGAACAGGAGTGATCGATATCATTGTCTGAGTAAATCTTTTGAGAGAGGGGATTGATCTTCCTGAAGTCACCTTGTTAGCAATATTAGATGCTGATAAAGAGGGGTTTCTTCGCTCGACGACATCACTTATTCAGATTATTTGACGTGCATCGAGAAATCCACATAGTGAAGTTATTCTCTATTCAGATAATTTTACTGAATCTATGGTAAAAGCTTTACGAGAGACGTATCGTCGTCGTGGTATTCAAGACAAATATAATAAAGTACATAATATAACTCCAGAAAAAGCTGAATCTAATGTCAAAGGATTGGACGTTGTAAAGACTGATGAGGTGCTTTCTCAGGGATTCGACAAACTTACGAGAGGAAAGACTAAAAAATTGAAAAGAATGACCAAGGTCGAAAAAGAAATTATTCTTAAAGATTTAAAAAAGCAGTTAGATGAAGCCATAACTGCTTGGAAATTCGAGGATGCTGCAGTGATTAGAGATCAAATAAAAGAAATTTCAGGAGAATAATTATATCTCTACTTTTGTGCTTGTTGCTTTATCCAATTCTTCGATTGCTCGATCTGTGTATTGATTTATTATTTTTTGTATTTCTCGATATCGTTCTTGTCTAATTTTTTGATATGCTTTTTGATATGCTATATTTTGTTCAATATTTAATTGATCTAATTCAAAAGACTTTTCAATTTGTATTCATTCTTTTCCCATTACTTCTTTTACTGTAAGATATTTTAAGTGTGTCATACGTCATGTCCATATTTTACCAACATACCCCATATTGTTATCACTATCTTTTTCATAACTATTTATGTCTATTCAATGATTTCTATAACATGCCATCATAGCATAAACACTTAATTCTTCACAAAAATATCATATTTTTCCTCTTTCTGTAGATATTTTTCATTCAATTTTTTTGTTAGATGTCATCAGTGTATAAATATTTCTAGCTGTTCTTCAGTTTCCATCAATAAACATATGGGCAAAGACTATTCCTGCATATATTTTTGCAGCATATTTTTTTATATTTTCTTCTGTAATATTTTTTTTCATTTCGTTAAAAACTTTCTCAAATTCCTTATTTGAATCTTCTGGAGGTTCTAATTCCTCATCACCAGGAATACCCACTATTGCTTTTGATATTTCTTCTTTCCATCTTTGAAATTTATCTTTTCATATAAGTATCCCATTAATTGTATATAGTATGTCCATAAATTTTGTATAATCTATTTGTTTTATTCGATGTACTTTTTCTTTTAATGAGTGCTTAGTATTATCAATTCCTGTGTGTTGTAAAAATGATTGTAATTTTTTATATCACATATTTCTGGTTTTTATTGAATCTGTATCAAGAGTATCCATGTATGTTTATGCTCGATAAATTTTTTTTAGTTTTCTACGGTTAGTGTTATGTGGTCGTTTGGCATTTTTATGCCATATTTTTTAAATTCTTCAAATATCTTGGTCATAAATTCTCTTTGAATAACTATTTTACCTCTCTTTGTTTGTGGATTTACGAAGAAAAATCCTTGCATGACAATACCACCACTATCAAATCCACTTACAACAATGTTGGTATATTCTGGATGAAGTATCCCTTTTATACTGTTTATATTCTGTATCAATAACGATTTTATTTGATCGATATCTACATGGCGAGGCAATCTTATGCTTATATCACCTCTGATAAGCGTTTCTGCTTTGAGTGTTTTGATTGGTGTCGAAGACATAATGGTATTTGGTATTATCGTTCTTCTTTTATCGAATGTCCTAATGACACTATACCTGATATTAATCTCTTCGATAGTTCCTGTTATATTAAGACTGCCCATAAATTGGACAAAATCACCTAATCTGACTTTTTCATTGGTCATCAACATTACTCCGGCAATCATATTTCCTATGGTTGTTTCCATTGCAAAACCGATACTGATTGAAATACCTCACATAATTAGCGCAACATCAAATCCTATTACTTGAAATACTGCTAAAATATTGAAAATCATGAGAAGTACATAGAGTATACTTCCAGCTAAATTTGCTATTTTATTGCTGTATACATCTTCTTGTAATGAATTTTCTTGGATTCTTTTTTTGACTTTTGTTACTATCATTTTTATGATAATTAAAAAAGCAACAAATACACCTGTAGCTAATGCCATAGACTCGAAAAAATCAAGACCGTGATCTCTAAATCGTATAAGAATATAATTTGTAATCGTTGTTGTAGTCATTATTTATACTGTGTTATAAAGAATGTTATTGTTTAGGAATATTGTTTGTGAGGATTTGTGTGTCTGTCGTTTTATCAAAATTAATAGTAAAGGTGTTAAATGGCATACTAATCTTATTTTCATTAAATACTTTCCCTGTCTTTTCATTGATATATCCTATTGCAAAATCTGATAATAATCCACAATTTGGATCAAACGAAAAGAGTACTTTTATCTCTATCCAACTTGCTGCGAAACTAGAAACAAAAACTTTCGTTGTGTTTTTTTCTTTGACAAACTCAAAGCTATTTACTATTTCTTTTACGAGCTCTATCACTTTGGTAGTATCAGAATCGTATCCTATACCAAATACTGTAGTCAATTTAATAATTGGTTCTGCACTGAAAGTTTTGATAGGTACAGAGATTAATGTCATATTTGGTAATATTACTTGTCTGAGATCTAGGGTTCTGATAATGGTATATCTGATCGTGATTTCTTCTATTCTTCCAAAATATACTTGGTCAGCATTGATTTCTACGATATCACCCATTTTAAATTCTTTGGTATAGAGAATCATAATACCTGCAATCATATTTCCAAGAATTTCTTTGAATGCTAATCAGACTCAAAATGATATTCATCATAAAATAAGTCCTATATTGAATCCAACCATTTCAAATCCTATGAAGAAGGAAAAGATAACAAGGATATAAAAAGTAATATCGTGAATTAGTTTTCAGATTTTATCAATGTGTTTGTTGGAAGGATCAGCATTTTTTACAATATTTCTTCTGACTACTCCTGCGATAAATTTGGAAATCAATAAAAGTAGCAATATAACTGCTATTGCTCCTATAATTTTGAGTCCATATGATACGATAGCACTATTCATAAATGTTTGGATTGCTGTAGGTTGGGCTACTTGACCTACTTGGGCTACTTGAGTGTTCATTATCAAGATATATGAGGGTATAAAATATATCTAAAGTATACTCCTGCCTTGTCGTTTTTTCAAATCAATAGAGTAAATTTATCTAAAATCATTGCCTAATTAATCAAAAAGTTATATAATATAGGTTATTTCACCGAACTGCTTCAGAAACCTTCAACTTCTGCACTTCGTTTGAAGTTAAAGTATTGAAAGTCGTCGGTATACATCTTTCTTTAAAAATGTTTTTAGTTTTTGATTGAAGGATGTATATTTACTATCACAATAATTCCTCATTACATTTCGGACTGATTTGGATGATAAATATATGTTCGACTTTTGAAAATCCTCAAAAAGATTCATTTTTTTATAGTGTCTCAAATAGATTGAAAACCAGTGGTAATTTCGTATTATATACCTCACTTTGCATATGATTTTATTTTTTTTATGCACCCCAATGAATTTCAAAAAAAATCTTGTTCCTCCTACCAAAAATCCCTTGTTTCCTGGCTATGGAAACGATTATATGATGAAAAAATCCAAAAAATCTATTTCTTTTTTGACATTATTTATTGTAATTGTTTGTACGTTTTTTGTAGCATTTTTTCTTTTCAAAAATCTCAACCGTATGAGCAACCGATTCTCTTCTTCTATAGAATCTTCTACGGGCTTCCAAATATGACAAGTAGTATCTTTGTCTGGTATGCTTCAAGCAAATGGTGATTTGGTTTCTTATACGCATACTTTGACTCTAGATGACGCTCGTGTTGTTGGACTCAAAAGTAAAACTTTAGATCTTGGTCTCTATACTGGTATCGTAGATGTTCAAGGAACTATTGAGAAGGAAGTTAGCTCGCTATTTATCATCGAAATCACTGCTGTTTCATGAGCTTTAGCAAGTACCTGAAGTACTGGTCAAATATTATGATCGGGAAGTGGTATATATATTCCACAAGCTGGTATCTATCTGCCTGCAGAATTTGGACAGAAATATATTGTCCTCAATCAATGAGAAAATGGTGTGTTGAAAGTACAAAATATTGCTACCAATCAGATTATTTCTCTTTCCTATTTTGTGTGTAAAACCACTGATCCTAATAAAAATTGTGCACAACTCCAACAAAACATTTGATCTACTGCGGAGAAAACTGTTTCTACATCACATAGCGATACCTTATATAAACTTGAATGAGTAACTTCTTGGTTTTTTACCAATGGTAATTTCTATGGATATTTTATCAATGATATTCCCGAACAAGAAGTGATAGATGTAGCTAATGCATTGGTTTTTCCTAATGATTATTATGTACAAAATACATTATTATCTAAAATACAAACACTTTGTACTGATGGCAAAACTTCACTTATGCAGGTGACGACCCATGTCCTTGGTATGGATCTCAATGGTTTAATTATCACGCTTCAATGACCAACTATCAATGGTTCGGCTACGTGTAAGGTATTTATCGATCCATCAAAAGCTGCAGGCGGAACCAAAATTAGTTATGTTTCTAATACGCCTACTATAACGTCATCTGGAGATATATCTACATCAACTACAACAACTTCATCATCAAATATAGATACGTCAGGGCCACAATTTCCTATCAATTTAGAAAAGACTATGACATTTACTTCTAATAAGGGATATTCTATTGTTTTCCCTTCTATGAATATTGCTTACGAAGCTATAAATGTCGATGAAAGTCTTGATCTTCCTGGTGTTCGTTGTTCTTCTCAAATGAATGTTACTAAATTTTCTGATAAAGATACATTAAATGATAACCCCAAAATAAAGATATTTACTTGTACCATCAAGGGGACATTAAATAATTTATGAAATAGTATTATCCAAAAAATATCAGCTAACGGAATAACTTTCTTGATCCAAATTATGGATCCTTCCCGATCTGAATTTGCTACGAATCTTGCGATTCAATAATTAATATATATTTCTTTCTAAAAAATCCGAGCATTTCGCTCGGATTTTTTTATGTTACTTATCACTATATGGATCTAATAATAATCCTATCTGTCTTTCTTTTTCTAATGCAATATTGTGACTTTCTCGGTAGCTTTTTCATTTTTTCATCTCTTTATTTTCTGTTATTTCATGGATAGTTGTACTATCAAAATAGTTTTTTGAAACCTTTTGTCACTTCGTCCTGGTTTTACATATACAGGTTAATTCTTTACAGGTGTTTTTATTATTATGGTGTGATGCTATCCATATTTCATTTGATGGAATAAACTCATGGACAAAACTATGTCATCCATGGCTAAAATAGCATGATATATTGTTTCTTATTCGATTTCAATCCACCATAAATATCTTATATCCTGACTCATTTCTTATAAATTTTTTTCGTTTTCCTTTCAATATAAATGTTTTATCTTTTTTTCATGCATGTGATTGAATTTCTTTTTCTAATATTCCCCATAATGTGTCCCTTTTGTCTTTTGGAATTTTTATCATGATAGTACTATTGAATAAATCATTATGCAGCATCTTTTGCTGGATCTGAGTGTTCGATGATTCTTTCTTTGTATACGCTTGCTGGATTTACTCCAACTATTTTTTCTATGACTTGTCCGTCTTTGATGAAGAAAACTACGGGAATAGATGATATTTGAAAGGTTGCAGCTAATTGTTGTTGTTCATCTACATTTACTTTGGCTATCTTTACGTTTTTGTGATCTTCTGCTAACTGTTCAATGATTGGTCCAAGCATTCTACATGGTCCACATCGTTCTGCTCGAAAATCTACGACAGATACTCCCTTATATTCTAAAATTTCTTTTTTGAATTCTTCTACTGAAGAAATGTGAATTACTGACATGATAAACTAATTAATAATTAAAAATGAATAATTGATAATGTTGGTATTCTTTTTTATAGGCGATTGATAATCACTTCTATATTTTTTATTTTTGTTCTTGTAGATATTTTTGTGCTTCAAGGGCTGCCATACAACCAGTACCCGCTGAAGTAATCGCTTGTCTATATTTCTTATCTGCTACGTCGCCGGCTGCAAAAACTCCTGATACATTGGTTGTTGTATTGTTTGTTTTTATATATCCATCATGATCGAGTTCAATCTGTCATCAGAGGAATGCTGTATTTGGTGTGTGTCCAATCGCATAAAATAATCCAGAACATTCGATTATTGTCTCTTCCTGTGTTTGATTGTTTATTACTTTCAATCACGTAAGCAAATCTCCATTTCCTATTGCTTCTATTCCTTGGGTAAATCGCATAAATTCTATTTTTTTATTTGCTTTTGCTCTAGCTTGCATCACTTCTGATGCTCTGAGTTTATCTGTCCTTACCAAGACTATAACTTTGGATGCAAAATGACTCATATGTTGTGCTTCTTCCATGGCTACATCGCCTCATCCGATAACCACAACAGGTTTGTTTCTAAATATTGGTAATCCGCCATCGCATACAGCACACGCAGAGATTCCCTTTTGTCGATATTCTGTTTCTCCAGGGATACCCAGACGTTTAGCAATTGCTCCAGTTGCTATAATGATTGTTTTCGCTTCTATGATTTCATTTTCACTAAAGACCTTCAATGGTTGTCCGCTAAAATCTACCTTGTCTATTGTTTTGCTTTCTATTCTTGTTCCCATACCTATACTTTGTTCTCTCATATTCATCATCAATTCTGTACCGTCGATTCCTTTGGGGAAACCAGGAAAATTTTCTACTTTGCTTGTCGTGGTAAGTTGTCCACCTGCTGCTACTCCTCCTGCCATAAATCATTCAAACATACGTGGATTCAGATTTGCTCTTGCTGCATAGATTGCTGCTGTATGTCCTGCAGGACCTGATCCTATAATAACTAGATTTTCCATAAACAAGCTGATAAACTGATAAATTTTTGGTGGTATATTGCCAAATTGAGATAACTAGATTGGCTTTTATTTATTTCTTTGTTTTTTTCAATACCACCAGAGTAAAAACACCTACCGATATTCTAAAAATATTCTAAAATCAATATTATATCATAAAATTTCAACTTGTAAACTTTTTATAAATCCATATATACGTCCTATAAAAATAAAAACATACTATGTATGAAAAACAAAACTCACAATGGTTGTACTATCAAAAATATTTTGATTGTCGATGATTGTCATCGTGATCAACAATTGGTAGCAAACCTATTTAAAAGAAATTTACATGAAAAAGCTACATCATTAACGATTGCTTGCGCTTCTTCACTTTTTGAAGCAAAAAAACATTTGTCAACACAACAATTTCATGTCATTACTTTGGATGGATGTATGGGATTGGAATTTGGATATCATCTAATTCCTCATATTGCAGAATTTCAAACACAATCACCCACGATTATTATGATTTCTGGCCATAATGATTCTATTAAAAAGGGTATTGCCGCTGGAGCTCACTTTGGATTTTCCAAAACAGAGCTAACAAAAGAAGTGATGTTGAATGATGCTTTTCAACTTATTCCTTCACGATCTATTATCAAATAAAACTATCTCATAATTTTCTAAATTTCTATGGGTATTCCCATAGATTTTTTTTTGACAATGAAAAGTATTTTCTTATACTGGTATTACCTTTATTATATATATGAAATAATGAAAGTTGTATATCCCAAAAATATCAAAAGAGGACTGCTTGCTGGTATGACATTTAGTATCGGACCATTGAATATCTCTATTATACAAATGTTTGTTCTCGCCTTGTGAGTTGCTCTTGCTTTAGCGGCTTTCAATGCTTTTTGAAAATCTTGATCAAAAGTAGTAGGAATATTCGTGGCTGTGATTATTATCATTATAACCATTGTTATAGCGTTTTTTAAGGTTTCAGAACTGTGACTTTTGGCGTATCTTGCTAAACTTATTAGAAATAATTTTTTTGATGCAAAGAAAAAATTTCAAGTTAATTATGAAAAAAATAACCCACTTGATATTATGATACAAGAATCCAAAGATAATGAAGAGAAGCAAATTATTGAACAAAAAGAGAATACATTTGATCAACAACACCTGACAGATATAGAAAAAAAATGATTGATTTAATTTTTTTCTTTACCTACGCATAGCATTTTTTTTATTCTTGTTTGTTGTATGTCATTTTCTTCCAACGGGATACGAATAAGTTTATGATTACTCACGCTTTGTAGCGTGCTTTTCTTTTTCAACAAAAAACCAAAATTTATTGTTCCGATACAGTATCTCAATACAAGAAATCGATATGTTTATACCATTTTACTTTGATTACTTGTTGTTTCTGTTATTCTTCTTCCTCTCCGTATTGCTTTGATAACAGATAAACAGGTTGTTGTACAAAAAAATCTTCCTATCCAGATTGTTCTCGATGTCTCTTTGTCTATGGCTGCAAACGATTTAACTCCTAGTAGGTTTGTCGCTGCAAAAACATCTTTAATTTCGCTTATTCAACAATTGGATGGATATTATGTGTCATTGATTACCTTCTCATGAAAACCATTTGTCTATATACCATTTTCGTCATCATCATCTGCCATTGTCACTAAATTACACTCAATGAATCTTGGCGATTTTCCTCCAGTAAAAGATTTTTTATGAACGGCTATTGGTGACTCACTGCTTCTTGGTGTAGAAAATCTTCAACAGTTTGATCATCAAGAAACATATAAACCGTGAATTGTCGTGTTGATTACTGATGGTGATTCGAATATAGGATTTGATCCGATGCAAGTTGTTTCTTATTATCAAAAAATACAAGTCCCCATATTTGTCCTTGGTGTCGGTCAGGAAAATTATCTTATTGGTCGTGATACTTGGAATACCGATATTACTACAAATATAAATCTATCCTTACTTCAACAGCTTGCTGACAAAACGTGAGGTAAATTTTATAGAGTGCTTGGAGAAAAATCTTTTGGTGATTTTTTTACTGAACTTTCGAAAAATATCCTTGCTCAACAACAACAAAAGATTCAGAATATACTTTGGGAGCTCAATGATTACCTTATTTATCTGATTTTTATTTTACTTCTTTGATTATTTATCTTTAGACTTTTTCTTTTGGGGAAGAAACATAATTAAAATTTGAAAAAAAAATGAATTTGACTATACTTATCTATGAATACACTCTGAGATAACAAAATGAATGTATGGCATTTAAATTTTAAGTTTTCTGGATATGAAAAAACTTATATTGATTCTGTTTGTTTTGTATTTTTCCCTCTCATCTTTAAGTTTTGCTCAATCAAATAGTCGAGGAAAATATGGTGGTGATCCTATCCAGATTTTGGACAATGTCGTCAGTAATGCAAATACTGATTATAAAATCCAACAAACAGCACTTGATAGTGCAACAGCTACCCAATGATCGTATGCAAGTTCATATAAAATCGCAAATACACTAGATTGGTTGAGAAACAATATAAATTCCTATCTCAAATGGGAAGTATATATAGGACTTTCTTTGGCAGTAATTCTGTTGATATATA
>CAZTFP010000009.1:0-52041 GCA_964613015.1 uncultured Candidatus Peribacteria bacterium
GCATCTGCCTTACAAGCAGGGGGTCATAGGTTCGAGTCCTATATCACCCACCATACACTACTATTGTATTCATCCAGTACTGGGTCTATAGCTCAGTTGGTTAGAGCAATCGGCTCATAACCGATTGGTCGCTGGTTCGAGTCCAGCTAGGCCCAAATTAAACATTACTAATAAAATTAGCCATTAAATTTGCGGGTGTAACTCAATTGGCTAGAGTGCCTGCCTTCCAAGCAGACTGTTGCGGGTTCGAGTCCCGTCACCCGCTCCATTAAAAAAAACCTCCCTATTAAAGGAGATTTTTTTTATTTAATTTTTTTTCACTACATTACTTCAGGGTAATTGAATTCGTTCTTTCTAATTTATTCCATCCATGGTGACTTCCTTTAAGTATATTTTTCATCGCTTTAAATGCTATCACATACATAAATTGCCTATAGAAAAAACGTTGTATCAATACTAGTAGAAGCAATCATTTGGGTTTATTATCTAATACAAATGCTATAAGTGATCAAGCTGTATCCATAAGTAAAAATAATATATATCCAAATGCTATAGCTCTAAAATCGCCCCTAAATAGAGAGAGTATAAGTACCAAATCTCATATAGGTGAGAGTATAGGAAATATAACTTGAAAGATAAAAATATTTGGTAGTGCTACCCATCCTAGGCTTCATTTGAAAAAGTTTCTTCTATGTTTCCATAAACATTGATATGTTCCATAGGTCCATCTAAAACGTTGTTTGAATAGTCAGTTTACTGTTTCTGGGGCTTCGGTGATACCTATAGCAAACGGATTATATACTATCTTTGCTCCATGCTCAAGCATAGTGAGCGTAAGATCAGCATCTTCTGTAAGTGTAGCTCATGAGTATCCTCACACTTCCAAAACTTTATTTTTTTTCCATGCTCCCGTTGCTCAAGGGACAACACTTATACAGCCTAAAATATTAAATGCACGCCTATCGTAATTTTGGCTAGTTATATATTCTACAGATTGAAATCATGTTAAAAGATTTTTCACGTTTCCTACTTCTACATTACCACATACTGCGTCAACTTCCTTATTTTCAAAAGGACTTACAAGATGTCTTATCGTATCTGGTGTAACCACAGTATCAGCATCTATAGTAACGATATATTCATTTTTTACCTGTTTAAATCACAAATTTAATGCTGAAAATTTTCATCAATTTTCTTTTCTAATTAGTTTTATTCTCGGATCTTTTTTTGCCATGGCGAGCGTTTTTTCTGAAGTGTCATCTGTGCTTCAATCATCAATTACTACCATTTCAAAATCTGAGTAATTACTTTTCTGTAATGTCTTCAATGTTTTTTCTATGACTTTTCCTTCATTATAAGAGGGTATTAGAACCGAAACTGATGGGGTAAAACTATCTTTCCCAAGATAGTCACTTTGTTTCCTTCCAGAAAAAAGAACAAATCATCATAAAAATAAAATACGAAAAATAGAAAAAATAGTCGTCAATAAAAATAGAATAACTATAATATTTCGTCATCGAGTATGTAAAAATATCAAAAATCAATCTGACCAAATAACCAAATGTTCTCTCAAAGAAATATTTTGCATAAATACTGTTGGAGACGTTTTAAGTATATCTGCTAATGTTCCTATAGTATATCATTTTGATCTTAGTAGTGGAATGAGCTTATTTAATGCGGCTACAGTCTGTTTTCTATCTCATCATGCATCGTGCATTACGATTATATTTCAATGTGTCTGATCCAATCCATCTACTACATTTTGGACAATCATATCTACTCATGGTTTATCATAATCTTTAGAATCAATATCTGCATCAACTATGATATATCACATTTGGGATACGTGGTAGAGTGGTTTAATTTCCTCTGCGGTAGATGGAGAACTATCCGTATCATAAGGAGCACGAAATAAATATGTTTTTTTCCCTATTACCGATTCAATCAATCTTTCATTTATATTTACTTCTAGAGATAATCTACGTTCTGTTATTTTCTGTATGTTGGGGTGTAGAAATGTGTGGTTTCCTACTGTGTTTCATGCACGAACGGTTTCTTGTACAACCTCAGGATATCTTTGTACTTGATCTCATACAAGAAAAAATGTTCCATAAGCTTTATTTTTTTTCAAAACATCTAAAATCTGACGTGTATATATAGGATCTGGTCAGTCATCGAAAGTAAGGGCCACGAATTTATCGTTCATATGCCCGTACCTTTCTATATCGTAGCTTGTGGGTAGTATTTGATAATTTGCATAATCGATATATTTACCATCTAATGTCATATCTCTATATCATGTTTCAGGAGCTGCTCTAACCTTTAGAATTTCTCCATTACCATTGAAATTAATTGAATTTAATGTATTGGTTTCCGAAAGGATTTTGGGATCAAAATTTTGTATATTTCCTGTTCAGAAAAACTTCCGTAGTGAAGGATCTTCTATACCAATACGCCAAAGTGATGTCCCCAAAGCTTTATTTTCTCTAGCGAAATAATATTGATTCCATGCTGAAATTGCATCGAGCATCCATACTTGATGCGTATTGTTTTGATCATCAACATACGAAAAAAGAGAATTTACTGAACCTGTTTCTGTCTCTATATCAGCTCATACATCTTTAGCAAGAGCCACTGCATCATCGAAACTAAGACTTTCAGCTGCAGATTTCTGAGAAATATTCCAATCATAAGAATACGCTCCAAGCGCAATCAATGTTTTACTAGGAATAACTCTTTTCAAAACATCTTTAACTCACTCTTGGAATCGTTGATTAGATGCTATAGATCATGGTTCTCCATGAGTATAATGTTCATCATATGCCATGATTACTACACCATCGGTAATTGTACTCAAGGCTTCATAATCGTATACATCATCATTCAGTGGCAAATCAATGGTTACATACATTTTTTGATTATGAAATGCTGTAGTTAATGCTTCAACCCGATTTACAAAAGGAATAGTGTCTTGACTACTAAGATCTTCTATATCTAGATTTATACCGTCAAATCCATGATTTTGATATTCATTAACTAAATTATTAATAATACAATCTGATTCTGCTTGATTATTTAACATATTTGAAAATTCGTTCCCCAATCGGTTTCCACTTTCATCATTATTTGCAAATCTTGGAAAAAATATTATTTTTTGATCGAAAAGATATCCTGCAGAATCTTCATCTACAGTATTATTGAGTGTACATCAAGATCATAATTGATATCAATCAGTAAAAACAAGATCTATATTGGAAATATTTTTTTTAAGATCATCTATTCATTGTTGGTCGTTCTTTATTAAGAAGACACTTTCAACAAACTCGTTAGGGAAAATTTTTCCTATGCCACCAGAAAAGTTTTTATCTGAAGCAAATTTGTGGAGAATATTTTTATAGTTTTTATATTTTGCTTGTACCATCATTCCTGATCTTTGATTTTGGACTCAACTATCATTTCTAACTAGTCTATTATGGATAGCAATTCATCTTGATTTTAAGATATGCCTAGAATCAGTCAGGGGAGAATTTATAAAAAGGCTTAGAACCAGCTGAATTATTAAAAAAATCCCTACAGTTGCGATTCCACTAAATATTACTATAGCTCTTTTTCGGCGACGTTTTGTAAAATCTTCAAAAATCATTTTTACTCTAGTATATAAAAGTATGTGTAGTTAGTCTATTAGCGGTATTTTATCAAGAATATAGAAAAAATTATATCTAATACAAATAGAAATAAAAATTATGAATCATTGTTTTTTCTATGATGATTAAGATCTATTACAACGTGTATAGCATCGTTATATCTACTATTACTCTATTCCAAAATTTTCGTACATTTAATTTTATTATATGAAAAATATGTAAGGATCTGATTTAATTTAGCTCTTTTACTTTATATACTCTTATTGGCTGAGACTGTCACCAAACGTAATTGTTTCTGGTATCGGATTATTGATGTTTGGATTTGGTCAGGTTCTAAATGGAAAATCTTCTGGTATATAATATCATTTAATTTGACTCAAACATTTCAATACATTTGTTTGCCAATTGATTGGGCTTGATGCATAAATTTGTCCATCCTTGTTTCCATATCTAGAAAGTTGGTTGATGGTATCATAATTTCATAAATATGCATTGTTTAGTGTCACAGGAATGGCTCTTGCTCATGCATATGCAGAGTAGAATGGAACCCTATCACCACGATCGTTGTTTCCTACGTTACCAATATTTGCATTTGTGCTAAGATATTTACCAAGTGTGCTTTCTGCGAATGCTATACAAATTACCATATCTTTATCGATATTGGTATCTTTGACGACATCATCTCGAAATGCTACCTGTCTGTATACACCTACACCATATCTTGCAAGAAATTGATCTTCTCTTTCGACTAAGGTATCTCCTGTCATTAATTGAAGATTTGTTATATCGATAGGTCTTGCATATTTGTCTCTAAGATATTTTATTTGATATCCGTCAGGTAAGACGCTTTGGTCTTTTACAATACTTGCATCTAAAATATCAAATGGATCCATTGCAATACCATCTTTGAAAATCTCAAACGTCAGATTCGATCATTTAGAAATAAATCATGCGCCTCTTGTTCCTGGTTCTCATCAACTATATCCAATAAGCTGACCTCTTCTTACAACATCACCTGGTTTGACGATTGTTTTATTAAGATATTGATAAACAGTTACATACCCATCCGTATGTACAATCATAGCTCGATTGATTCCAATTTCATCATTGTCTGCTACAAAATACACAATACCATTGCGAGCTGCATATACTGGCGTTCATTGTGTCGCTTTTATTTGTATTCCTACATGAGGAACCCCATATTCTTTTTGAAAATTTATATCACCAAAATATGTTTGAATTTCTTCAATAGGATAGAGTGGCCATGCCAATGGATATGATTGATTATCGTCTTCTAGTTTGTTGAGTAATGGTAGTTTTTTATCCATATCGAAATCTACGTTATAGACACCTTTTTTTATGTTTGCAACTAATTCTACTGTTTTATCATAGACTCCTTTTGTACTTTCAAAAAAGTTATTAATACTCAATTGTCTTTGACTTGCGTCATCTTGATAGAGTTTCATAAATTGAAGGAGATAGTTTTTCTTCTGTTGTAGTTTTTCTATTTCTATCTCATATTGTTGTATAGCGTCTGTAGTTTTTGTTTTAAGATCATTAAGTTTTTTTATTGTTTCAAGCTGTGTTTGTTCGTTTGTTTGAAAATTATCCATCAAATCGTTGAGTTGGACCATCACTCATTGGACCATATAATTGTTAGCAAGCGTGACGGGAATATTGTCAGAATTTATTAATAATTTTATTTCATCGATATTGTTTGTGGTATTGTCGTATAACTTATTATCTAGTTTATAAATAAAATTGGAAAAATCTTCCATATATTGTTTGGTATCTACCATCCCTGATCTTGATGACTGAATATCTTTATAGGTAAGTAACATAAGTTTCTTATAGGTTGTTATTTTTTGGAGTTGTCCACTGATGGTATCTGTTGTTTGATTTATGGTTTGTATAACGTTTACAATTTCATTTCTTGTCGCTCTATATGTATCAGAAATTACATTACCACTTCATCTCTCTTTTGCATCAAGTGAATATAATTCTTGCACTACTTGATCAAGATTTGCTTTGAGATCTTGCATATTGTTTGTTGCACTTTGTACATCAAAATTACTCACATCAACTGTGGTAGCATCTGTTGTTTGTGCCGTACAAAATCCTATTCCTCCTATAAGAAGAACAAGTAGTGTCAGTCAAAGTTTCTTTTCCATGTGAAGAATCAAACATATAAATCTCTATAATTATATGCCAAAACTATAAAATAACCAAAAAAACGTATCTGAGACACGCTTTTATACTTGACAAATTTACTGAAATATATTCTCTTGCTAGCGGACTTTTATTCTTTTGTATGTTTTTTATTGATTGAATTTATCTTTCGCTTCCAAATGCTTTTGAGAAATATCAGAGGCATCAAATTTTTTGATAAAGAATGGCATGAGCAATAATACAATACCAAAGAAAAAGAACGTTATTTTTGTACCTAGTGTTCTGCTGAGATAGTCTGATGAAATCATAATAATAAAAATAATGATACTTGTCATGATACCGTAAGCTACAGATCCATATTCTTTTCTATGATCGTCTCCAATATGGAAAAAATATCTTCCCTCCAAAAGATTGACCGCGATTCCAAAGAAAATTCCTATAAAAAATCAGCAGAATTTTAATGTAATATAGTATTCATATTTGTTTATAATATGGGGAAAATAGATGGTAGTGAGTCAAAAAATGATAGTAAAAATCATGGCTACTGTTTTTCTTTTTTTCAAGAAAAATATTGAAATAATATGTCCCAAAATAGCACCTATAAATGATATGATGATGATGGTAATAGACCCTTTAGGTGTTCTTTCGAAAATATCAACTCATATTTCCAACATCTTTTGTACAATAGCTGTAGAAATGGCTCGTAATGCACCTATAGGTAAGAGTAACCGAACGTATTTTTTTATAATTCCTCCTATATGTGGCAGTGAATGTTTGAGTGTCTGCATAAATGGTTTTGTTTCAAATTGTTTGTCGTAATTCATCATTGTCGTCAAAATGCTCGAAAAAACCAATAATGCAATGATTATTCGAAATCAATTGGTCCCTCGTTTTGCAAAAATAACAAATCCCAAAAAACTTCATAAAAGTATTCCTGCCAAAATAGCGATATTTATTATACCATTGATTCTAGCTTCTCCACGATCTGATTTTTGGATTTCTATACTCAAAATAATCGATTTAATAATCAATCGTAAACTATAGGCAAAACCAATACTACTCATCAATACTATGAATACCCCAAAAGGATAATATCAGACCATATGTCCTATAGCTATACACGCTATTGCAATAAGTCATCATAAAATAATGATATTTTTCTTACGGAATGAATAAGCAAGTGCTGATCAAATGAGATATGCAATCATCCCTCATAGACTCAGATATCATGTTATGGCTTCTAATGTTATATGTACTTCTTTGAGATATGATCGAAGAAAAAATTTGAGCATAGAAATAAATATACTTCGAAGAAAGGTTATTACTATAAAAAGAATCAGATCTTTATGTTTCATAGATTTCCCACCTAAATGATTAAATGCTTCAAAATGTTTTTTTGTATGTTTGTGCGATTTTTGTGTATTGTTCATCTTCTATCCACGTGCGATTTTCTGCTTTTATTTGGCTTTCGATCTTGACTGCTATGTCAGGAAGCAGATGAAAGTGGAGGTGATTGATTGATTTATTTATTAGTGGGTCTTTTACTAGTCAATCTCTTAGCAGTAAGCTTACATCTTTATGTTTTGTGTGGAGTTTTCTTGTCCATATATCAACGAGTTTGTTCATTTCAAGAAGTTCCGCATGGGTAAGTGTCGTTAAGAGATTTACATGTCTTCTAGGGATAATTAATAGGTGATGTTTGGTATATGGTGCACGAGCAGGTATTACAAAAAAATGTTTTCCCATCTGTAACATATGTTCTGGTTTTTCATGACAAAAAGGACATATGTGTGTTTTTTCTAACTTTTTTACAACGGTTATATACCTCATCGTGAGTTTTTATATAAAAAATCGAGCAGGACTTATATTAAAAAATTATCTTTTGATTGCAAACTGAGATTCATTTCTATTTTTCTTATTAAAAATTCATCTATATAGTATCGATTTCTATCGTCTGGTCTCGAATATCCATCTGTTGAATTTGTTGGCTATGTGTTATGGTATATAATTTAATCTCTTTTTGTTTTACAAAATCTTCTAACATATCTGCTACTTTGCCTACCGTATCAGCGTCAAGATTATTGATTGTCTCGTCTAAGAAAAGAATAGGGGAGTTGATATATGATGAAATAGCCAACATTCGTACTAGTTTCAAAATAATTCTTTGTCCTCAGCTCAGGCTTTTTGTATCCCTTTCTCATTTTTGATCGATAATTTTTGCTTCAAGCTCAAGTTTGTCTGCATCATTTTTTAGTTGTAAATTGATTTGATACTCTACTATTTGTGAAAGATAACTGTTTACAATATCATTGATAACTGGCAAATGATCTTGAAGAACCAACAATAAAAGTTCTTTGGAAAAAATAGTATATAAATTTCCCAATATTATTTCCTGTTCTTCTAGTTTTTGTCTTTCTAATTGATGCTCTTTGAATTCATTTACGAGCAAATCTATATCGTGATGATATTGTTTCATGGCTTCATGATTTTTTTCTAGACGTGCTGTTGTGTTGATATCTATTTTTTCTTTTTCTTTTTCTAATTTTTTTCGTTCTTCCTGTTTTTCTGCTATGGATATAACGAAATCGTTTAATTGCTTTTCTATAGTTTCTTTTTGTATAATAACTTTTTGTAACTGATTTTTTCGTTCTTCTACTTGTTTGATTTCTTGTTCCAATTCACTGATTTTTTTGTCCAATTCTTTTGTCTGTCTATCTTGGTTGGTATAGGTACTATATAATAATTCTATATCTTTATATTTGATATCATTTAAAAAATTTTTGATAGTTTCAATGGTTTTTTCTATATCTTTTTGTTGGTTTTCTAATGTCTGGATTATTTTATCATCTTTTTTTACCTCCAAAATATTCAATCATTTAACTTCTGTCTGTAATTTTTTTATTATCATTTCTATGTGCTCTTGTTGGTCAATATATGTCTTTTTCTGTTGATCTAATTGATCAAATGTTTTCTTGTTGATAACTTTGATAAATGGGCATGGTTCCTGTATCTTTTCACAGGCGAAGGTAGCTTGGGTATCGATATTTTTTTCTAATTCTTTCAGTGTATCCAAAATATTTTTCAACTGATGTTTTTGATCATTTATTTTTTCTCCAATATATTTTTTTTGAGTTTCAATCTTTTCTGCTTCGTTTTTTCTTATTAATTCTTCATTTTTTATCTGTAGTTGTATGTTTTTTATTTCTTCGTTGTTCTTTTTACCTTCATTGATAATTTTTTGTATCAAGAAATAACTGTTTAATACTGTTATATCTAATTCTTTCTTGATATCTGATTCTTGCTTTTGTTGTGTAATGAAATTCCATATTTCTTTTTTTGGAAGTTGTTTTTCACTACTGTTTTGTTGAAAAATTATTTCTGATTTCTGATTTTTTAGTAATTCTATCTTCCTTTCATCGATATTTTCTATTTTTTTCTGTAAGGCTGAAATGTTTGTAGAAAGATCTTTTTCTATTGTTTGTTGATCTTTTAATTTCTTTTGTTCCTGTACTATATCTTTTTGAATTGTTTCTCATTGGTGGATTAGTTTTTGTTCTTGTGATTTTTTGTGTTCAATGTGGTTTTGAAGATTTTGTTCTCGATCAGCGGGAAAATCTTTGAGTGAAAAATCAGTAATTTGTATTTTTTCTTCTATCATTTTCCGGTCATCAAAAAACTGTTGTTCTGTTTCTGTATCGATGGCGTTATTCAATAGTTCTTTTGTCGCCGTGAACGTGGAAAGATAGTTCTGGATGTTGTTTTTTAGCTTCTCATCATATTTGGAAATATCCGTTGTTGCTTTGATTTTGTATCGGATTTCTCTCTTTTTGTCTGCCAAAACTTCTTTGGCTTCATCGATTCCCATCAGATTAAATACGTTTTTCAATATCGTCAGTCTATCGAGTGGAGTAAGTTCAAAAATATTGTCAGAGTCCTGCATGAGAAAAATAGTATTCATAATTACTTCTCTCGGTGGCAAAAATGTCTGGAGATTTTGTTGGAGGTCGGTTTCGTTTTTGAAACTGATTTCATCTCGTTTGAGTCCAGGATGTTTTCTGAGAAGATCTTCTACGTCAATATTGTTTTCTATAGGAGAGTGTTTGGTGAAATCAGGTAAATTCCCTTCCAATATATATACTTTAGATTCGCAAGAATCTTTGGATTTCCCTTTCTTCATCATTCTTGTAATGAGATAGGTTGTCTGGTTTACTTCGCAGATGATTTTGATAAATCCATCTTTGGATTTGGTATTTAAAATATTTCTGGAACTGTATTTGTAGAGTCCATATATAGGTCCATCAAAAAATAAAAAACTCTTTCCTGACCCAATCGGTGCTTTGATGAGCATCTTTCCCATATTGAAAAAAACACTCAAGAGTTTGTCCTGAAATGGTCAAATATTTTTGTAGGATATGGCTATTAAATTGAGCACTTTCGATATATCATATAAAATGTGTGTAGTAAGAGCATACGGTAATTTTGAGTGTTTTCAAGAAAAAATCCTGTATAATTTATTTTAAATGTCAATCTTTTTTGTTTGCGTAGTAGTGTTTTTTTGGTGTTCTAGATGTTTACGAGTATACTAGTAGTATATTTACTATTATAAATCCCTATGTACTGAATACATGAACATTATATAGATCAACCTAAAAAACATTCCTTTCTAAAAGAGATTAGAACTTTTTCGCTTTTTTTTGGTGCTGTTTTTGTCATCATTCTTGTTTTTACTAATTTTAATTTATTTGCATATAATTTTATCGGATTGTTTGAAAATGAAATTCATGCAGTTGCGCCTATTAGTACTTCTATCGTTTCTGAAGATAATACCATATCTTCTGTTGTAGATACAACCCAGAAAAATGATGTAGAGATTCAGTGATTACTCAAAAACTATCAACAGACTGCAGATGTAAATACCCTTGCCCCTTCTACGGAAGAGACGCTCCAATCTCATCTTATGGACTATAATTTTTCATTTAATACCACGCCACCAGTCAATAGAATTATTATTCCTTCTTTGGGTCTTGATGTGCCTATTGTCGTTGATGAAAGTATGGCGCCTGTAGATTTTGCTAAGGCTGATTTCGACAAGGAACTTATGGAATGAATCGTAAAATATCCTACAACGCCTGCTCCAGGAGAGGAAGGAAATACGTTGTTTTTTGGTCATACGAGTTATGTAGTTTGGAAAACTAATCCTTTTGGTACTATTTTTAAAGATCTTCCTAAACTCAAAGATAGTACGTTGATCCAAGTATTACGAAAATGAAATCTATATGAATATAAAGTTGTTGATCTTTTTATCGTTCCTCCGAAACAAGTCGCTGCCCAATATA
Source organism: uncultured Candidatus Peribacteria bacterium (assembly GCA_964613015.1). Classification (GTDB taxonomy): domain Bacteria; phylum Patescibacteriota; class Gracilibacteria; order Absconditabacterales; family Absconditicoccaceae; genus CAJBLF01. Next base: position 11,150 of record CAZTFP010000009.1, read on the forward strand.
TGACCTATCAAAACGCTGGTGGTAGCTATATCACTTTGATGTGATGTTATCCTCTTGGTACGGATAATAAAAGGATTATGGTGGTTGCTAAACTCATTAAATAATTATTTAAAAAAATCCCAGAAATACCTGGGATTGTCTTGTTATTTATAGATACTATGTTTTTTGTTCGGTTGTTACATCCATCTCAAAATACCCATTTCTCTTGTTTTGACCAACATCACAGCAAATTGCTGATTGTTGCTAAATAAAAGTCTTTGAATGTTTTTTTTAATCTCTGGATGTATAGACCCTTCATCAACCTCTATGATAAGAAGTTGTGAATTTTTAGCTGCATATTGTAGAAGGTTTTTTTCAAAATTGTTTAAATCTCTAGCATAGATAATTTCGTATTGAATTCCCTCATGCGTGAGATTTTTTGTAATATTATAGAGCACCGTGCTTGCTATACTATCTTTTTCTGCTTGTCCAGTACTTTTTACAAAGACATGGACTTTTGTTCCAAATTTTTGGTGGATTTGTTTTACCCACTTCATTTTTTGAATTTTATTTTCGCTATCTACAGCGATGGTCATCTCTTGAAAATGACTGAACTTTACTTGAGGTGGAATAAGAATCACTGGTATATCACTATGAGAAGCTATGCTCCACATAGTTTTGCCAAATAGTTTTTTGAAAAAAGATTTGTCTTTTTCACCAGTTCCCATCAAGATAAATGCAGCTTTTTCTGTCCTTGCAATATCATTTATAGATTGAGCCCAAGAAGTTTCTTGTCTATTATATGAAATATTGATGTCATACATATACGATTTACCGTTATGTATTGATACCATGTCTTTTTTGGTGGTATCTACCATTTTGATGAAATTTTTGTACTCATTCTTATCGATTTTGCCTAGAAAATAAAAAACCAGATCTCTGGCTGTTATTTTTGCTAGATTGAGTGCATAATCGACGGTGTTTTGTTTTTGTTCGCTTGTTCTGTATTCTACATCGATAATGGTGAATACTTTTTTTCTTTTGTTTTTAGTCTCTTTGAGCATACTTTTTATTTATTTTTTTATTTTTTGTGAGCACACTCTATATATATTTTTCAATAAAAAGCAAGCTTTTTTGCTGTTTGCTTTGTTTTTTCTATGTTATATTTTGGTATAATAAAAAAATACCGGAATACCCGGGAGTTACTTTATTTTTTATAGAATAGTCCACCTAAGATCATTATTAGTCCAGCTATACCTGCGATAGTAATCATTGTTGTTGGTTCTGATAAACAATATTTTACTATACCTGCAAATCCAGCAATACCAATAAGTGTTTTTGTAAATTGTAAATTTAATTTTCCGGTGACTACAAGAATTACTGCTAAACAACCTCCTACAATTTGTAGTGAGCTTCAGAATGCTGTTAAAAAATTTATTTTTTCCATTTTTTTATTATTATTTTATTTTTATATTATATATATTTAATATTTAAAGTCAGTATATATTTTTTATGAGTATGTTTTGGTAGATTCCACAAAAGAACATTGCAATTTCCTAGGAAAACTATATATATTGCTCATTCAAAATGTGCTTTTAAAGCAAGGCTTTGTAAAAAGGCTTTTTTTAGTTTTTAGTATACCTATGAAAATCAGAAATATCGCTATCATTGCCCATGTAGATCATGGAAAGACCAGCTTGGTCGATCAATTGTTGACCCAGTCTGGCACGATGAAAATGGCAGAAGATCAGAATCTTATTATGGATAGTAATGATCAAGAAAGAGAAAGAGGGATTACCATATATTCCAAAAACACTTCTGTCAATTATAAAGGAGATGTTATCAATATCATTGATACTCCAGGACATGCTGATTTTGGAAGTGAAGTAGAGAGAGTATTGAAAATGGTTGATAGTGTATTGCTTCTTGTCGATGCCTATGAATGACCGATGCCACAAACTAAATTTGTCCTCAAAAAATCTTTGGAACTTGGTCTCAATCCAATTGTCGTCATCAATAAAATCGATAAAGAGACCGCTAGACCTGTCTGGGTAATCAATCAGTTATTTGATTTGTTTTTTGCACTTGGAGCGACTGATGAACAAGCGGATTTTCCTATTATTTACTGTAGTGCGAAATGATGATATGCATTTGATGATATGAAAGATTTTGAAGAAGCTAAAGAACATGGTAACATATTCCCTATATTTGATCTGATAGAAAATGCGGTACAACCAGCGCCAGATTATTCTGATAAACCATTTCGTATGCAGGTTGCTAATCTGGGTTATGATGACTTTATCGGTAGATTGGGTATTGGAAGAGTATATGAATGAACCGTTTCTCAAGGACAAGAAGTGGTTATTTTCGATAATGATTGAATCAAAAGAAGAGGAAAAATAACAAAAATATTTACAACCCTCTGAATTTCTAGAGTAGAAACTAAACAGGCGCTTTGTGGTGATATTGTTACTATCGCTGGTATTCCCAATATTTATGTCGGAGAAACTATAGGTGTAGAATGATGTGAACCATTTTCTCCAATCCATGTGGATGCACCTACGTTGACCATGGATTTCCTTGTAAATGATTCTCCATTTGCTGGTAAAGAAGGAAAATTGGTTACCTCAAAAAATATCCAAGAAAGACTTGCCAAAGAATTACAAACTAATGTAGGACTAGAAATAGATTTTGAAAAATGAGGAAATAGATTTGCTGTATCTGGTAGAGGAGAGCTTCACTTATCTGTTCTTATAGAAACTATGAGAAGAGAGGGTTTTGAACTTCAAGTATCATCACCACAAGTAATTTTCAAACAAGAAAATGGACATAAAATGGAGCCGATAGAACATGTTGTCATCAATGTTGATGAAAAATTGTGAGGAACCGTCATAGATATGATTGCCAAAAAAAAATGACAGATGATGAATATGTTTACCGTAAATGGAATCTCTACTTTGGAATTTGAAGTACCAACAAGAGGATTGCTCTGATTTAGATGACAGTTTGTCTTGGTTACTAAGGGAGAGGGGATTATGTACAGTTCATTTTCTCATTATGGACCATATAAATGAGATATTCCTAAAAGGACTACATGATCTATGATTAGTATTGAAAATGGAAAATGTATGAAATATAGTATCTGGAAGTTACAAGAAAGAGGAAAAATATTTATCCTTCCTCAGGCTGCTATGTATGAAGGTATGATTGTAGGAGAGAGTGCAAAACCTGGAGATATGACAGTCAATCTTACCAAAAACAAACAACAAACAAATGTCAGAGAAAGTGGAAATGATGAATCTATGCGATTGGAACCTATTATTCCTTTGACACTTGAAGATTCATTGGCATATATCAGTACTGATGAATATGTAGAAATTACGCCTAAAAATATTAGACTAAGAAAAGTATTTCTTACTGATTCCGATAGAAAGAAACATGGGGTAAAAAAATAAGACTTCTTTATTTTCCTATAAAAAAATCCTGGCATTGTTTGCTAGGATTTTTTGTATGTACTCTTATATATTTTAAAATCTTTTTGTGTAGATATGGCAATATGGTACTGTATTTTTTTTATCATAATATTCTTGATGATATTCTTCAGCTTTCCAGAAGCGTGTTGCTTCTTTTAGTTCTGTTACGACTTTATATCACTTTTCTTTTAATATTACTATCAGTTTTTCTGTAATATCTTTCTGTTTTGGTGTAGTATAAAATATAATAGAACGGTATTGATTACCAATATCTGGTCCTTGACCATCAACCTGTGTGGGATCGTGAATCTCAAAAAAAATTTTTGCTATTGTTTTGAAAGAAATTTTTTCTGTATCAAAGATAATTTCTACTACTTCTACTTGTCCTGTATTATGATAAGATACTTCTTCATAGCTTGGATTATCGCTATTTCATCACATATATCCTACTTTTGTTTCTACAATACCAGTTAGTTTTTGAAAATGATATTCTATTCACCAAAAACATCCACCCGCAAAATAAGCTTTTTCAATATTATTTTTCATCTTTTGGTATAAAAATTAAAGATAATGAATTAACGCAATGACGGATGTTTTTTGCTGTTAATCTTTCTCCCTCAAATACATGTCCGAGATGTGCACCACAATTATTGCATACTATTTCTGTTCTTATACCATCTTTGTCTAGAACCCTTTTTATTGCTCATGGTATTTCATCATCGAAACTTGGCCATCAACATCCAGAATCAAATTTATCATATGATGTATACAATAATGTACCACATCTTTTACAAGCAAATTTTCCATTTTCATTGAATTTATCATATGTACCAGAAAAGGGCGCTTCGGTTCCTTTACGGATTATAATGTTCTCTTCTTCAGGGGTCAGTGTAGTATATATTTGATTCATAATTTTTATTTGTAATAAAATAGAATTTATTGTTTGTGGAATTTTTAGAATATATCTATGTCGATGATTTTGTATCGAAAAGAAAGTATAATATATCCTATATATAATCCGATAAATCCTATTACAAAAGTCAGAGCTGATAAGAGTGGAGATAGTAAAACAAATATCAAAAAAACTACTAAGGCAATACTATCTATAATAAGATTATTGTGTAATTCTTTTTCCATTGTTTTTATTTTTTCTTTTTTTGTTGTGTGTCGTTTTCCTACATAACGTCGGACAATAGTTCGTACTATATCTAATGTTAGAAGTACTATGAGAAATCGTCCTGTTGTAATATACTCTGCTGAACGTGCACTGAGTACGATATATTCAATAAGTACTAATTGAATGATTCCTATTATTAGATCTAATCCAGAATCGGTTACTTCTTCATCAAAAGCATCATCAGCAGCCTTAAAAGAGATTCGCCGATGTACTAAAACAATTATACTAAAAAGATAAAAAATAAAGTGTAGAGGATTTTTAATATCTAAAAATGAATCTATGCTAAAGTATAGTATAAGTCCAAATAGGGTATCAAATAGTATACTAGAAAATTCTATCTGTTGTCCTCTTTTTATTCTCATGCATTTGAAAAAGAATATAAAATATGGTCGTTTTTTTGAATCTATTACCAAATTCTATTCTCTTGTTGTTATAGCTTAATATGCTTTTGCAAACAAAACTCTTTTTGTACTTGGCTTACCTGTATAGATACAAACTCCCGCTTCGTCTACTTGATCAAATGGTAAACATCTCACGGTTGCAGCAGTTTCTTCTTTTATCTTATCTGCGGTTTCTACGGTACCATCTCGATGTGCCATAACAAATCCTTGCTGGATTTTTTCTTTGAAGTCTTCATAGGTATCTACGGTGTAGGTGTGTTCTTCTCTAAATGCAGTATTTTTTTTCAATAAATTGTTTTGTGCTTTGTACAGATACTGATCTATATGAAGATCTACATCTTCTATCCTGACACTTTCTTTTTCTCCTGATTCTCTCTTGAACACTTCTACCATACCGTTTGCAATATCTCTTCCTCCGACGGTGATTCTGATAGGTACACCTTTGAGTTCGTATTCGTTAAATTTCCATCCTGGAGATTTATTATTATCTGCATCTGTCTTTCGTCTGAGTGAAATACTTTCTTTAAAATATTTGGAATGGAAATCGAGTTTAGTGGTCTCGAATCTTTCGATAAGTGGTTGAATATAGTCTTTAATCTGAGAAAGTTCTTCTGGTGTTTTAAAAATAGGGACGATAACAACGTGAAGTGGTGCTAGTGCTGGTGGTAAAATAAGTCCTGTATCGTCGGAGTGTGCCATTATAAGTCCTCAAATAAGTCTTGTAGAAACTCATCGTGATGTTGCGTACACATATTCTAGTTCATTTTTTTCGTTGGTAAATTTTACATCAAACGCTTTAGCAAAATTTTGTCCAAGGTTGTGGCTGGTTCCTGCTTGTAATGCTTTTCCGTCTTGCATCATAGGTTCGAATGTGTAGGTTGCTACTGCACCAGCGAATTTATCGTGTTCTGGTTTGGTACCAAGTCTAGGTGAAATAGCCATAAAGTTCATACAAAAATCATTGTAGACGTCGAGCATTTTCCTTGCTTCTGCGTCAGCTTCTTCAGCACTTGCGTGAGCAGTGTGTCCTTCTTGTCGTAAAAATTCTGCGCTTCTCAAAAATAATCTTGTCCTCATCTCTCGTCTTACTACATTGGCTCGTTGATTGATGAGCAATGGTAAATCACGATAGGAATGAATCCAGTCTTTATAACTATTCCAAATAATTGTTTCCGATGTCGGTCTCACGATAAGTTCTTCTTCGAGTTTTGCGTCTGGATCTACGATAATTCCCTTACCATTTGGATCGTTCATGAGTCTATAGTGGGTCACGATAGCACATTCTTTTGCAAAATGTTCTACATGAGATGCTTCTTTATTTAAAAAAGATTTCGGAATGAATATCGGAAAGTATGCGTTTACATGTCCTGTGTTTTTGAACATCCTATCGAGTATGTCCCTGATATTTTCTCGTAATGCAAAACCATACGGTTTGATAACCATACATCATCTGACGGCTGAAGTTTCTGCTAGCTCTCCTGCAAGCTGATTGTACCATTCACTGTAATCTTCTGCTCTAGTTTTTAATTTTGCCATTTCCTTGTGAATATATGATAAATATGTATATAATTTTTTTATTGAAACGAGCTGGATTATCAAGTCTATTGCTTTTATATTTTTTTAAAAAAAAGTTCGCCTAGGCGAACTTTTATCTTGCTATTTTTGAAATTATTCTTTTTTTCTTCTAAGAAAGAATCCAGTTACAAAAAGTATACCGAGTACAATCAAAAGCATTCCACCAATCATATTGCGGAGAACATAAAGTCCAAAAATCAAAAGGATTATACCGATGATAGTAAACATTTTTTCTTCTGTAGTAGACAATTCTCGTCGAGTTCAAATTTTACTTCCAAATTCTTTACTTTCAGCTTTGATGACTTTTGCTTCTTGTTCGAAATTTTTTGCAAAAGATTTTGCTTTCAATTCTACCGTACTAACCGTTTTTTTTGTCGCAGCTACTGCTTTTTTAATAGGTTTTTTTGTTGGCATTATGCATGTATGTAAAGGTATAAAAGGTTACTTACATTATATACAAAGTATTTGGGTTTGCAAATCTTTTTATAGGTAAATAATTAACGAAAAATTGCTTAATAATTGATTAAAAAAAGACAAAAGTATTTTACAGTCTGATTTGCATCTTTGCGAGTGGTTGTTTGACTGCCATTTTATTTTTTGATCTAATAAATAGACCTAGCGAAATGATTCTTCTTACCACGCTAATCTCTTCCAATAACTGTTTGTCGATATATTTTTCTGAATAGAGTGGCAAATGTTTGAGATGAATCGAATCTCCTTCTACCTTTCCTTTGGTAGTGAACTTTTGTAATTCAAGATAGATATGTTCACTGACAAATGGTGCAAATGGTGCACATATTTTCATATAACTTTGTAGTATTTCAAATAAAGTATTAAATGCTGAACGTTTATCTTGATCCATTCCTGATGCCCAAAATCTTCTTCTTGATCTTCTAATAAACCGATTATTGAGTTTTTCTATAAATCCTAAAACCAATTTTGCACTAGTGTCGAGGAAGTATTTATTCATCTCTTCTTCAATTTGAATTCCTAAACTATGAAGTTCTGCAAGGATCCATTTATCTAATTCATTGTCGATACTATACGTAGGAAGCTTTATTGTTTCAAGTTTATTGATTGAGGTTTTCGTGTTATAGAGTGTCGGTCGTAATTCATTGAAGTTTACATCATGGGAAACAATCAGAATATTTTGTCCTTCTCCTTTTTTAATTAATTTTTTATATACACTTATCGTATCCATGGTTTCTCCTGATCATAATTTTTCATCAGTATGTATTTTTACTTCTTTGTCTCTATATTCTTTCATAATATTTGTTACTTCTTCAGCTGTCTGTACTGTTCTTACTGATGGACTTGTATAGATGATATCTGGATTTATTCTAAGTATTTGTTCGATAAATTTTGGATCTTTCATTGCTTGTATTCCTTCTTCAGTTACTGGATCATTCATCATGAGTCCATTTGCTTTTGCGTCTCTCATAAAATAGAGTGTAGTATTATCTGTTGTCCATTTATCTACGTTTGCATAGGTTTCAAAAAATTTATATGCATTCATAATTGAGGCTGTGAAATCTTTGTAGACTTGTTCTACTCATTTTTCTGAAAACTTAACCGCTTCAGCTCTTACTCCTGGCGAAGAGAGAAGGTATAATCTATATGCATCTGTCCCATATCTTCCAAATAAATATTCTGGATCTGGATAATTTTTTAATTTCTTCGACATTTTCTTTCCATCTTCTGCAAGCACCATTCCATTGATGATCACGTTGTTATATGAATTTTTTTTCATAATTGCATTTCCACAAACATGCATTCCTCTAAATCGACCTCTTGTCTGATCTAATCCTTCCATAATGAAATCGGCAGGATAGATAAATGGTTTTTTGCTTTTATTGCCCGTATACCCACATTGACCAAATGGCATAGATCATGATTCAAATCGACAATCCATAACTTCTGGTATCCTTTTATATGTATTTCCATCTTTGGTAAATCGATAGGTATCTACATATGGTTTATGAAGATCTACTTCGGTTTCTCTGGTATTGTCTCGATAAAAAATTCTCTGTTCTGCATTGTGCAGATGTAGTTCAAAGCTCTTGGTATCAAAATCAAATTCCCTTATTCTTTTTATCATCATTAATGTAGATTCTGCATGTGCAACAGTAACTATAGTTTGTGTCCCGAATTTTTTTGTTACTTCTAGCAGATATTCTTCTGTCCTCTTGAAGAGTTGTTTCGTAGATTCTCAATTTGCTCAATATTTTTTATCTCATCGAGTTATTGTCTTACTGTCAAATTCACTATCTTGATAATCTGGCAAAAATAATTCCATAGTTCTAAAATCCACATAGATATGCTTTCAGATTTCAAATCTATTTGTTTCTCCAGAGCTTGTTATATATTCATAAAGTTTCTTTTCATCAAAAAGTTTCTGATAGATATCTACTACTTCATAATATTTTTTTTGTATTGTTTTTGCTTTGGCTTTTCCAAATGCCTTTTCGAAATATGGTTGTATAGTCAGAAAATCTCTTTGTAGAGGAGAAATAATAAAGATAGTATCATCCAGATTAAATAGTTTATTTTGTAGATCTTCTGCAAGATCTTTCGCTTGTTGTCTTCCTGCTTCATTCAATACTGCTGAGCCCCTACTATCTTCTAAATGATGAAAATTATAATTAGTTTGTCCATGTCTTATAAACATCAATTTGGTAAGATTTTTTGATCATGTTGTGCTTTGTTGATAGAGTTCTTCCAAGGTTCAAATAACAATCTTATCTTCTAGATTGTTTTGATTTTCTCGAATAGGTATTGGTGATCATCGATATCTGTTTCTTGCAAGATTTCGATCTGGTGCTGATTTGAGTACATCGACAAATCTTTTTTTGATATTTTCTGGTATAAATCCGATTTCTTCAGCGTTCGGTACCGTTATTTTGGTTAACTCTTGTTCTTTTATAAATCGACTTGTGAGAGCTTTAGATATCAATGGTGTATCACATCTTCGACAATGTGGATAAGAATGTTCGTATGATCTTTGTCCGATAATTTTTCCTTCTTCTTTGAGTCTTTGGATGATATCTTTATTCGCATCGTATACTCTGATTCCTTTTCGTTCGGGTACTTCATCCGTAAATTCACCATAATCACTTACTGGCAAAAATAACCGATTTTTGGAATCATCTCTTGGTAAAAATTGAGCAACGACATTGTAATCATCCATGCCAAATGCTGGTGCTATATGGACGATACCTGTTCCATCTTCGGTGCTCACAAATTCTCCTGCTATTATTTTGAAAAACTGTTCTTTATATTTTGTATCTATTTTGCTCTTGTTGATATGCTGGAATAATGGTTCGTATTTTAATCCCATCATAGCTTCTCATTGTATGATATTGATTAATATATATTCCTCAGGGTGTCTATAATATTGTTTCAAAAGATTTTCTGCTATGACAAAATATTCTTTTATCGATAAATCATAGACAATTGCATAACGAATATGTTTTCCTATAGCTAAAAACATATTGCTTGGCAATGTTCGTGGAGTAGTTGTCCATGCTAGCACGCTCATAGGGGATTCAGGAGATGTTTTTTCGAATACTTTATTGTGGTAGAGATATAAATCATAGAATTGATTCATAATTTCAAAATCATCATCGACGATAGTATTTTCTATTTTTACTCCGAATCCGAGTTTGTTGTCTGAAGGTATTATTTCTGCTCGTATCATCTGAGGCAATTTTTCAGGTTCCATAAGTTTTGGTTCTCCTTTAATCTCTATTTCAAACATATTGAGGTGTATCAATCCTCATCATATTATTTCTTTTATACTTCAAAGTGGTGTTATCTTAGTTACTTCTACTCCAAGTTCTTCTTTAATTTCTTTTTTGATAGTCTTTTCGGCTGTATCTCCTTTATCTATTTTCCCACCTGGACAAACATATTTCTGTCATTTTGTATGGTAATTCATAAATATTTTTCCATCGCGTTTGATGATACAATCTACGACTTCTAAAAATCCATCTTTTGTGGTTTCGTGTTTTTCAGTATCAGAATAATACTTATGTCATGTATCTCGTAATAAGGGAAACTTTATTGTAATCGCAGGATCTTGTCTGTCTTTATATCACTCATTCACTTCTGAGTTGGAAAGAGTGGTCGCACAACTTGGACACATCCATTGTACGCTAAATCACTTATACACTAAATTTTGATTGTACATATTTTGAATAACTCGAATGATAGATTCCATATAGTCCAAGTCCATTGTGAAATATGCATGATCCATATCTGCTCGTCTTCCAATTTGATCAACGAATGTCCTCCGTTCATCACTAGTATTGCTCACATATTTTCTGCATTCTTCTATAAATTTTTCCATACCCATTTTTTCGATATCTTTTTTCCCATCAAGTCCGAGCTTCTGTTCGACTGCCTTTTCTACGGGCAAGCCATGACAATCTCGTCATCGGTCTCTATTTACTTTATAGCCCTTCATTGTTTTATATCTTAGAATAGCATCCTTCATTGATGAAGGAAGTCCATGTCCAAAATGTGGAGTCCCTGAAGCAAAGGGAGGACCATCATAGGTGATAGATTGGAATTTTTCTGATCTCTGATCGAGTGATTTTTGAAATATTTTGTTTTCTTTCCAATACGTATTGAGATTTTCGATTAATTCTTTCTGATTCATAACAAATGACTAAACGATAAAATGACTACATGGTGAAACGATGTTTGTTTACTGATGACTGAATATAATAAAAGTTGAAATGCTTTCAAGTCAAAGGAACTCATTGCTTCCACCCGGGTGTTATTTTACTGTTGTTTTTTGTCTTTATTTGTTTAGCTTCTTGATGTTGTCAACTATTTTACTTATTATTATGGTATCATGGAACATATTGATCTTCAGTATGCTAATCTTGTAAGAGAGATTCTCAATGCTCCCAAAAAGGAGAATAGAACAGGTGTAGATACCTATGCCATTGCTTGTTGGTCTATCAGACATGATATGGCTGACGGATTTCCTTTGTTGACTACTAAGAAAATGGGAATGAAAAATATTGCTGCCGAACTTGAATGTTTTATCAAGGGATTGTATTCTAAAAAGGATTTTCATGAGAGAAATTGTCATATCTGGGATGAATGGGCAAATCCACAAAAAGTTCCTTATGGAAATGACGAGGAAACAAAAAAGAAAATGATGGAAGAGGATGATTTATGAAGAATATATGGTGTTCAATGGAGAGATTGGATGTGAAGTGTCGATCAGTTAAAAAAAGTTGTTGATACACTCAAAACCAATCCTTTCGATAGACGTATGATTGTCAATGCTTGGAACCCCTCAGAACTTCATCAGATGGCATTGCCACCATGTCATTATTCTTGGCAGGTAATCGTAACGGTAAACCATCAAGGTGAAAAAGTTTTGAATCTTACGTGGAATCAAAGATCAGTAGATACTATGTTATGATTGCCTTATAACATTGCAAGTTATGCTTTGTTACTTCTGCTTCTTGCTAAAGAATCGAATATGGCTCCTGGTATCCTCATGTGATCGCTTGGTGATGTCCATGTCTATGAAAATCATATTGATGGTGCTATGGAGCAAATCTCTCGTGATCTTAAAATACTTCCACAACTTGAAATAACAAACTTTACTTCTATTTGGAACTGGAAATATACGGATATCGAACTTATCTGATATGAATCACATCCAAAGATTGAATTTACTATCGCGGTGTAAAAATTTAGCTGAAAGATAAAAGTTTCAAGCATAAAACGTAATTTAGAAAAATAAGAAACTAATGAATCTCTAGAGTACATACTTTAGGGATTTTTTCTTTACTACAACAATTTCTTTATATGGTAACTTAGATATTACACTTGATTTATCCTAAAAAATATGTATAGTATTTTTTTAAATAAAATCAGATAAAATAAAATCAGATAAACTAAAATCAGATAAACATGAATTACAACGAAATGAAAAAAATTAATCCGTTTGATGCAGAATATCATAAATTACTGCGTCACATACTGAAAAACGGAGCAAAAAAGAGTGATCGCACGGGTACTGGCACTCTTGATACCTTCGGGTACCAAATGCGTTTTGATCTCAGTAATGGAACTTTTCCGTTATTAACCACCAAAAAACTTCACCTCAGGTCTATTATCCACGAATCGTTATGGTTTCTTACCGGAGATACTAATATCAAGTATTTGAACGATAACAAAGTGAGTATCTGGAATGAATGGGCTGATGAAAACGGTGAGCTTGGTCCCGTGTATGGCTATCAGTGGCGTCATTGGCCAAAACCTTCTGGTGGGGAAGTCGATCAGATAAAAGAGGTGATTGCCTCGATAAAAAACAATCCCGATTCTCGACGGCACATCGTTAGTGCATGGAATGTAGGACAGATTGAAGAAATGGCTTTGCCACCCTGCCATCTTCTGTTTCAGTTCGATGTGACTGAGGGTAGATTGAGTCTGCAACTTTATCAGCGGAGTACTGATGTCTTCCTGGGGTTACCATTCAATATCGCTTCGTACGCAATCCTGCTTATGATGATTGCACAGGTATGCGAACTTCAACCTGGTACATTCATTTGGACAGGAGGAAGTAATCATCTGTATTTGAATCATCTTGAACAGGCTAAGCTCCAGCTTACTCGTGAGCCTCGTCAGGCTCCGGTGCTGACCATCAATCCAGAAGTGAAAGACATATTTGATTTTAAATATGAAGACTTTCATTTGGGAGGGTATGCTCCGCATGATCATATTAAGGCAGATATTTCAGTTTAACTGTTATATTCATTTGCTATTAGCTCTCCGGTTTTCCGGAGAGTTTTTTTATATTCTCCTTTAAAAATAATTTTTTTTTAAACTGAATAATATATAATTGATAACACAATACTTCTTTCGTTATACTTCCGAATTATTTGGTTATCAATTATGATTGTTTTTGTTTATTAAAAAAGTATTAAGATTAAAAGATATAAAACATTTGATAAACTAGTTAACTAACTGACGAATATTTTAATTTTTTTTGTCTTTTATTATTTTAATTATATTATGAAAATCTTGGTCATCAATACCTGAAGTTCGTCTTTGAAATATCAGCTCTTTGATATGGAGCAAAATATTCTTGTGATTAAATGAACCGTCGAAAAAATCTGAGAGGAATGATCTTCTTTTCCTACGTATACTGCTGCTTTACAGTCTGTCGCTGACGCATTATCTCTTGGCTGACATGTGGATATTGATGCAATAGGTCATAGAGTGGTCCATGGGTGAGAATATTTTCATACGCCTGTACGTATAGATGATGCTGTCATTGCAAAAATCGAAGAATGTTCTGTTTTGGCGCCTTTGCATAATTCTGTAAATCTTGAATGAATACATGCGTGTGCAAGGTTGTTTCCAAATATTCCTCAAGTGGCAGTTTTTGATACAGCATTTCATCAGACTATGGAACCTGCACATTATCTCTATCCGATAGCATATTCCTATTATGAAAAATATAAAATCAGAAGATATGGTTTCCATGGTACTTCTCACCAATATGTATATGAGAAACTTATTGAACAATTAAAAGATTGAAAGATTGAACAATTGAAAGATAAAAATATTGAAACACTGAAAATTATTACGTGTCATGTGGGTAATTGAGTGAGTATTACTGCAATTAAAGATGGAAAAGTAATTGAAACTTCCATGGGAATGACACCGTTGGAGTGATTGATGATGGGAAGTAGATCTGGCAATATTGATCCCGCTATCATAACGTATCTTATGGTCCATGAAGCTAAAACAGCTGAACAAATAAACGATCTTCTCAATAAACGTAGTTGATTGCTTGGAATCTCCTGAGTATCTAATGATATGAGAGATATTGTTGCATGAATAGAACAGTGAAACGAGAAATGTAGTCTTGCCTTGGATATGTACATCAATTCATTGGTGAAATATATCTGATCTTATGCTGCACTTCTGTGATGAGTGGATGTGATTGTTTTGACTGCTTGAGTTATGGAACATAGAACAATAGTAAGGACAAAACTTCTCGAAAAGTTGTCATGGCTGTGAGTAGATTTTGATCATCAAGCCAACCAAAATTCTTCATTAGAAAAAATAATTTCTGCTCCAAACTCTAAAGTCACGGTTGTTGTTATTCCAACCAATGAAGAACTTATGATAGCCAAGGAAACGTTTACATTGATTACACCTTAAAACTTATACATTGTCAATGACTGATTTTTGCTTTGATGTCTTGAATTTACTGATAATTTTCATATAAGATTGCTTATGTATTGTGCTTTTTTTAATTTCTTTACCATCATATTACTTATGGAAAATGAACACACAAAAAGACATTTTAGTGAAGAGGCTGCCTTGGATAAAGTAGAAAAAAAAATCGATTATACTATGGGAAAGATTATGAATAAAGGAATATTTGCTAGATTTATTCATCATCCTATTATCAAAAACATCCTTGCTTCCCATTTTGTAAATGATATTAATCATAAGTTACAGACGTATCTTAGAACTATTTTTATCATTGTCGGACGAATATCACTTATTACCTGAATTATTGGTATTTTTTCGTTTTTGATTTCTTTGAGTGGACTTGGATTTATGTTTAGTTTATGATTCGGTATAGGAATCCGTGTATTGATCTATGTGCTATTGGCTATTATATTTTCATTACTTTCGCTCTTCACTTGAATCGGTATGGTGAGACTTAAAAAGCGAGTACTTTCATTGGCTATCTTGTGATGTACTGTTTCTGCTTTTTCATTTCTTCTCAGCTTTATCCCTGTAGGCTTCTATTCCTATAGATCATATGGTAGTTTTTGAGGAAGTCTTTTTAATCTTTTGATTACCTTTGCATTGTTGGTGTTAATTCTAAAAAATGAACATATGTTTAAAAACTAATATACCATTTATTTCATTATTTTTTTCCATGAAAAAATATCTTCTTCTCGTATTTCTTTTTTCTTTTTTTCTTTTATGATGTCAAAAAACTACAGTTCCTCCACTAAATCTTAGTACTATAAATGTCAGTGCAATTGCTGATATATCCTGACTAAAAACTGCGCTTACTCAAGTTTCTGATGCAATTGTAGCATGAACAGCATCTATGGATCAAACACAACATTTGGTTGATCAACTTCAGCAAAAATATGTAGAACTTACTGGTGCTGTCGATACTGGTATTGAAACTGCTTTTGGAGCTATGCAAAATATCTTCAACGAAAAATCCGTTTCACTCTATTGGATACCTCTTTGGGCAAAAAGATTGTGAATGACACAACCACAAGGAATGACTCTTGATACATCCTTGTCCAAATATAGCTATGCTAGTTGATATGCCTCTATCAGTCTTCTCTATACATGAACATATGATCTCGCTATGCAACAGGCAAAACTTATAGCAGATACTGCACATCTTTATGTGAGTAAAAACTTTCAACAAGCTCAAGCGCTTGCAAAAGTCTGAAATGTGGATTATATTTCTGGATTGGATATCGGTGGTCTAAGTCAATGAATAGTTTATGTAAATCATGAATTGCTTGATACTAATGCTGATCAGATTTCTGTGAGTGTCGATCAACAATGAACTTTGACTATTGAAGCAACCAAAATTCTCAAAAATTAATCTCTCTTCTTTAGATTTTCGAAATATTTATTCTATAACATTGTAGTAATGAAGTATATATTGTGAAGTATTGTTTTCTTGATAAGTATGGTGAGCGTGAGTTTCGCTCAGGAATATATTTTGTTTTATGGGAATGGATGTCCTCATTGCGCCAAGGTACAATCGTATATAAAAGACAATCAAATTGGTAAAAAACTTGACCTCCAACAAAAAGAGGTCTTTTATAATACCGCTAATCTGAAAGAATTTAATGGTTATCTAACAAAACATAAGCTTACCTATGATAAAATCGGTGTACCTTTTTTGATTATCAATAGTGGTGAAGATTGTAGTTATATTAATGGTGATACCAATATTATAGATTATTTTTCTGGCAAACTAACACAAATTGCTTCTGCCTGTAAAGATACTACGTTTAGCGGAAACTATCTCAGCGATAATCTGAGCTGGTGAAAAAGATTAGGTTTTTTTGGTATTATGTTGCCTGCGGCTTTGTCTGATAGTATCAATCCTTGTGCTTTTGCTGTGATGCTGTTGCTGTTGACGACGATACTTTCCAAACATAAGAGTAGAAGAAAAACACTCTTGGCATGAGCGTTATTTGCTTTGGCAATATTCCTTACCTATGTAGGTATGGGTATCGGATTCTTTTCTGCATTTGCTAATGCCAACAATACATTCTATCTCAAACTTGTGGTCTGAATGCTCTGAATATTGGTTGGACTAGCAAATATCAAAGATTATTTTCGATATGGAAAATGGTTTGTGATGGAAGTCCCTCTTGCTTGGAGGCCTAGAATGATGGGATTGATAGAAAATGTTGCCTCTCCACTAGGTGCTTTCTTTGTGGGAATTCTCGTTAGTTTATTTTTGTTGCCGTGTTCTTCTGGACCATATTTCACTATCTTGGGATATATGAGTTCACAAAGTAAAGTACTTACTGATCGAGGATATATCTATCTTGTCTTCTATAATTTGATGTTTGTACTTCCTATGCTTATCGTTTCTTTCTTGGTTGCGTTTGGTATAAGATCAGTAGATAATCTAGCCAAAATCAAACATGAAAAAACTAAACTGATCCATCTCATTGTGGGACTTCTTATGCTTGGACTGGGTGCGTATGTGCTTTTGACTATGTAAATATCTTATTGTCTTATATACTAGTAAAATCTCGAGTAATCGGGATTTTTTTATTTTACTTGACTATTATGAATAAATATGTATATATCTTTAACAAAAAATAATAAGTATGCATAAACATGATGAAAAAGGGGTTAAACCTCCACCTGCAAAAGGTGAAATCGATTGTTCCGAAAAAGGAAAAAAATGTAAATTCCATGGGAACAAAAAAACCTGTTCACAGAGGCTCCATGTGTAAGTAATACAACTAACTGAATTAACTGAGCTGGGTTTATTTGAGGTTTCCTCATCTAAAAACTCAGCTCTAAAACGTTATTGAGAAATTAGTATATTATATTTTATTGACTATTTTTAGTATATATGTATATAGTTTTTTATAAAAAAAACATGAACTAAAATTAATGTGATATGAGTAAGAAACAAACTGAACAAAAACCTTTTACTTGCCATCATGGCAAAGGTACGGTAGTTGATAAAGGGAATAAAACAGAATGTTCCAAAAGATCTGGCAGTACCTGTCAGGGCGCTGGTAGTAAATGTAAGCGCGTTTAAATTACATTAACTGAGCTGGGTTTATTTGGAGTTTTCTCCATCTAAAAACTCAGCTCAAAAACGATAGTGAAATTTTTTTTACTTCTCTATTTTTTTTATTATAAATTTAACTATTTTTATATAACTATATAATCAATAAAATAAGTCATAGAATTAATGGTATGAGTATGTATATCCTAACCATCACATGCTTTTCTTTAAAATATATCTTTCCTGTTATCATAGATCGTATTATTGCCAATCATCTTTTTGCCGTTGTTATAATAGATGCAGCACCGTAATTGTATGCAAAATCTTGTATGATTCCTCCTATTCATATGGCCAATGATTGTACCAAAAAAATGCGTTTATTTAGGAAGGACATTGGATTTTCCTTAAATTTTATTCTATCGAAAATAAAGAAGCTAATAAGAAGTATTGTGTACATTATCAATTGCTCCCCGACAATCGAATTGAAATGAGTTATATCGTATTTATATAATGAAATAGTGAAGACGGCATTTATCGTTGATAAAACAACTAATCGTATACCGCCTTTTTTTATTTCTCTGTTGAATAAAAGTATTCATAAACTTATCATAACAATAATTATTCCTATGATAGCCGTTGTTCCTATCGAATATCATAGTAGTAGATCAACAATCAGCAAGAGTGGTATTGTACCTGTTCTTATAAAGTTGTAGGTACTTCTTTCTGCTTTGATGATAGCATAGGTACAAACGTATAATTGAAAGATTTCTAATATTGCTCTTACGCTAAATGTAGGTAATGATTCTATACTAAAGGTGAATGTATTATGTTTTACTATTGCTATCAAAGCAAGAAATATTGCTCACCAAAATACGCTGAGGAAAGCCATAGTGTATGGACTTTCTTCGTGTATCTTTACTTTTATTTTTCCTATAGAATCTGACACTTCTTGAAAAAGCGTTCCTATCCCTATGAGTAAAATACCCATTATTTCTTTTTAGGAAAATAAATCTTGTATGATATCTTGAGCAAATTTTGGGTTTATCTTGCCTCATGTTTTCTTCATTAATTGTCCGATGAAGAATCACATGGTTGTTGTTTTCCCTCATCTATATTGTTCTACAATAGTTGGATTTTCTTCTAGTACCTCTTTGGCCATACGTTTTATTTCATTTTCATCAATAGCCGGTGCGTCAAATCACCTTTCTTTTATGATTTCTTCTACGTTTTTTCCTGTAGATAGCATTTCGTCCATGAGTATTTTGAGTTGGTTTTCCATGAGAGATCCATCTTGTGCTTTTATAAGAAATGTATTAAACTCCTCATTTGAAAATTTAAGTGTATCAATGGTGGCAAAATTTTCTTTCATTCGTGCGGCTATTGGTCAAACAATTCGTTTTACTACTAATTTTTGATTTCATCATCCTTCTTTATCGAAAAGAGATTCCACTTTTAGAAAGTAATCTAATATTGCTTTATCACTAATAAGCCCATTGATATATTCTTTGTTGAATCCATAGTTATTAAACTGTTTGATGATATTGTGAGGAATAGTTATCGCTTGCTCTTTTAATCGAGTTCTTCTGATGTCATCTATTTTCAATGGTGGTAAATCAGGTTCTGGAAAATATCTATAATCAAGTGCATCTTCTTTGGATCTCATAAGATAGGATTCACCTTTGGCATCATCTCGACCTCTTGTTTGCTGGGTAAACGTTTCTCCAGCTTCGTATAATTTTTCTTGTCTTGCTTGTTCGTGTTCGATTGCTCTTTTGATCATTCCAAATGAGTTGATGTTTTTAATTTCTGCTCTTGTTCCAAATGGATCTTGTTCAGATTTTCTCAATGAAATATTTACATCTACTCTCATCTGACCTTTTTCTAAATCAGCATCTCCTATCTCATTATATCTGACTAATCTCTGAAGCTCTTTCAAAAATTCTATAACTTCTTCTGAGCTTCTAAAATCTGGTAAAGTGACTATTTCTACTAATGGTGTTCCTGCACGGTTGAAATCGAGGAGTGCTTGTCATCAACTATGAATCATTTTTCCTGTATCATTTTCCATGTGTGCATCCTGGATATGAATTGTTTTTTCGTTGGTATAATTATCTAAGAAAAAGGAAACTTGACCTTCAGTATTGGTAGGATGGTAGAGTTGGGTAATCTGATAGCCCATAGGCAGATCAGGATAAAAATATGATTTTCTATCAAAGGTAGAAATCTCATTTATTGTACATTTCAATGCTTTACCCAAAATCAATGCTTTCTCCAAAACTTCTTCACTCAGAGTAGGAAGTGCTCCTGGTTGTCCTGTACAGACGGGACAAATATTTGTATTTGGCAAAAGATCATCAAAATTTTGTTGGTTTTTACACTGACAAAACATCTTGTTTGTTGATTTTAATTTTATGTGGATTTCTAAACCAATGGTTAATAACATATTCTCGAATTAAGAATTAAGAATTAATAATTAATGTACGTATTTTGTTTTTATTTTCAACTATTCTATTGTTTTTTTATTTTCTCTCATTGAACTCCAAAGCGCTAGTCCAATACATACTGCTCAAAACACTCCCGTTATGGTTTCTGAAATATGAAATAATGTCCCCAAAAACATTATCGCTGCTAGACCAAATATAGCTCGAAATGCTCCATGTTCTAGATATTTGTATGTATTTAGTGTTCATTTTTTTACCAAGAGAATAGTTAAACTTCTGACAAACATTGCTCCTATTCCTAGTCCTAATGCTATGATGAATATATTTTTGCTTAGTGCAAATGCTCCGATTACCCCATCAAAAGAAAAACTTGCATCCAACACTTCTAGATATAAAAATAATGATAATCAGATTCTGTGGATATTGGTGATTCATCATTTTGATGTTTGTAAGAGTTTTGTGATTCATTCTATGACTACGAACGTGATGATTCATCGCATACTTGCTAATAAGAATGATAGGTGTTCAGTTGCTGGAAGAAATTTTCCTATGATATATATTACGAGTATCGTGATGATAATCTCCATAGATTCGAGTGTTCATATTTTTTGTAGATATTTTTCTATATATCATAATCGATGAGTCTTTTTTTCTGCGTCGAGAAAGAAATTTAATGCTACCAAAAGTAAAAACGTTCATCCAAATCCAGCTATAGTTATGTGTGATCCCGTAAGTATCTCTGCATATTTGGCTGGATCGAAGACTGCTAAATTGAATGCTGCTAATGGATTTATTCCTCCTACTATAGCTACTATGATTAAGGGAAAGAGTATTCTCATCCCAAATACAGCTATAACCATTCCTCGTGTCAAAAATCTATTTTGTCGTTTTGCATCCATTTTTTTTAACACGGTTGCATTGACTACGGCGTTATCAAATGATAAGGAAACTTCCAATATTCATAGAATAAGCACAATGAAAACTGTTTGTAATCAGATCGGTATATTCAGCGTTTTACCTGCTCATAGAAAAAATGCTAAAGCGATAGCTACTACACTAAAAACAATCGAAGATTTAAAATGTTTCATAATGGATTTGGTATAAAGTATAAAGTATAAAGTATAAAGTATCAAGTATAAAGTATAAAGTATCAAGTATCAAGTATAAAGTATCAAAACGTATCTCATGTCTTATATCTTGCTAATTATATCTAATTTATATTCCATATTCTTTTATTATTTTGCGAATTTCTTTTAATGGTACAAATTTATAACCTCTTTTTTTGTTTTCTTTACTAATGTGATATGCAATATTTCGATGATAAAATAATGTCTTGTATGCTTTTCGTATACTGTTTTCTGGATCATAAATATGAGTTGGCAATGATCACATTCCATTGAGCTCTATGATCTTAAAGTTTCACTGATACATGTCTTCTATGTTTTTTGCTTTGATGTCATAACGGCCAAAATAAAATCAATCTACTTTTTTGCTTATGGCATCTATTGTCGTTTCTAGCTGTGGAGTTATATATTTTGAAACATCATAAAATGTAGATCATCTTATATGATTTCCTATATAATTGAGTTGGATTTTTTCTTTATCCTCTACAATACTTGTCCGTTTATTTGAATATTCTTTTTTTAATTGATGATAATAATATTTTGCTCTCGGATGTTTGTATATTAACTCTTCAAATGTGCTTTTTCCATCTCCATCCAGAAACATAAATTTTTTTTCTACGATTCATGTAATGTGTCCATTTTCTTCATTTGGTACATGGTAATAAAAAATACCAAATTCGAGCGGATAATCGATAAATTCTTGAATCAAAATATCTTCGTTCATATGTTTCAGATAGTTTTTTAATTGTTTGTCATTGTATATTTTTTTGACATCTCTTCCTGTCCTTCCCAAGGTAGGTTTTGCTATACATGGATAATGAATATTATTTTCCTTCATTTTGTTTTCAATATATTCACTATTGTTTCCTTTTTCTATAAATATACTTATCGGTAGTAACTTTGATTCGAATTTATCCATATCTTCGTGTTTGCCGTATCCTGAAAATCCGCTTAACGTCATACCTGGATTTATGTTTGAAAAAAAACCAATATGTCTTGCTTTGAATACTAAAAATCCGACATATATATATACTGGTATATCAAATATATATCCAGGCCAAAATTCTCGTCTTCTATATTTCTGTATTCGACGTTGTATATTTTTTAGCATATTAACTTCAGAACATAGTTAAAATTCGTTTAGCTCATCGAATGACGGGGAGATATACGGTTGATTTTCCTATAATTGCCGCAAGTATAAACAAAGGGAATGGTAATCTTTTGCGAACAATACCAATGGCTACAATATCTGGAATAGCTGAATCTATAGCTACAATCGTAAGCAAAAAAAGTATTCGTTTACTATTTCTTGTCTCTAGATAATTGGTTATTCTTTTATTGAATTTACTTAATCCCTTCCTGTTTTCTATATATGCTGCAAATCTATTTTCTAAACGTGATATCCAATCTTTATTGTCTCTTCTCGCTTTGAAGGTCAGTATCCGTCTGTGTGCATATCCATATAATAATCGTATAAGAATACTACTTGCTGCTGCAGGTAATACCGTTCCCAATGACATGGCTATCGGACCAGCTCCTTGGAGTAAACGAATCCCTATAAGTGTATAGGTAATCGGTATGATTACTGGTGGGAATATAGGTGAGATTACTACAAGACACGATATGACGATGTGTTTCAATAACATTTTTAGTGCTAAATGCTAAATGCTAACTGTTTTATGCTTGATGCACTATATAGATTTAATAGATGCTTTGAGCTTCATGCATTATACTTCAAGCTAAATGTTTTATATTTTAACGGTTTTTACGTGTTTGAAAAAATTATCTATATCTTTTTTGGTCATATCAGCATTGACGGTCATCAATCTAATAAATTCTTCTCATCTTCGTTTTCCATAACTTACTTTAATTAATCCTTGTTTGTCTAATGCTTCACAAATTTTGCTTGCTGACTTCCCCTTTACTTGAAAACATACATTAATACATTCTGGCTGTAAAACAAGAGTAAGATTTTTATCTTTTTTGATTAATGAAACTGCATATTTAGCATTGTCAAATTCCGTGTTGATTCTTTTTTCATATCCACTTTCTCATAAATATTTTAATGCTGTCCATACTTTGAACGCATCGTTTCTCCTTCCACATTGAATAGATTTATTTCCAGGGTTAAATTCTTTATCATCCATTTGAAATAAATAATCGGCATTTTCGTGAAAATTTTCATACAGAATATTTGGATTTTTGACCAACAATACTGCTGCTAGTAGCGGTATATTCATCATTTTGTGTAAACTTCGTGAGATGGAATCGCTACTTGCTATTCCCTTGAGGAGATGTTTATGCTTTTTGCTCAGTAATGCTCATCATCCTAATGCAGCATCTGTATGTAGTCGTAGTTTATATTTTTTTGCAATCTTTGAAATTTTTTCTATAGGATCAAAGGCTCCGAGTACGGTAGTTCATGCAGTAGCGTTTACAAAAAAAGGAATATATCCGTGATGAATATCAGATATAATTGTTTCTTCTAATATTTTTATATTCATTTTTCCTTTGGTATCTGTAGGTACTATTCTAATAGCTTCTTTACCGAGTCCTGTTACACTGATAAATTTTTCTGTGGAGTAATGTGCTTGATCAGAGGTATATCCCACTAATTTTTTACCACGTATTCCTGAATTTTTGATAGAAGAATATTTTTCGTTTCTTGCAAGTACAAGTGCTATCATGTTTGTCAGTGATCATCCTGGAGCAAATATTCCATCACCTTTTTTATACCCCACCTTTTTGAGCAAAAAATTTATTACTTCTTGTTCTATCAAAATATGTATTCCTGCTGATTTGTAGGTGTGCATAGTATTGTTTAATACTGCTGTGAGTATTTCCGCCATTACTGCTGGTAGTATTTCACCACCGACCAAGAGATTGAAAAATCCTTTACTGTTAGTTTTGGGGCTATTGAGTGCTATTTTTTCTATTTCTCCAAAAAGTTGATCTATCTTCATTCCTTGGTAGTTGATAGTGAGCTTTATGTTTTTTTTGAGTGTCTTGGGGGTCGTATATTTGAGGACGGGATATTTTTCTGAATGTTCATAGTATTTTTTGATAATATCCATGGTTCTCTCCAACATCTTGTCGGTATCTTTCATGAGAAGTATTATTGATAAATACAGGGGTAGTTTATAGCAAAATCGTAAAGCATAGCAAGATATACTAAAGTATTATATCTTTATGTTTAATAACTGTACAACGGTTTTTCCTAAAAAAATGAACGGAATATGTGTAATACCTTTACCTATAATTGCTGCTATAATAAAATAGGGGAATTTTATTTTTTTGTATAAGATTCTTGTGGCTATTATATCTGGTATTACTGGCACATAACAAAATATTGCGAAAAGAAATGTTATTATTCTTCCTGATCTTTTTTCCAAATATTTTTCCCATTTTACTGATAATCTTCCTATTCTTTCTTCTTTTTTGAAATAACTGTTCATCTTGTTTATTATACGAGAGAAAATGTTTGTATCTTTTGCTGGGTCTTCGTCTATTGTCATCCTTGGAATGACAAAATTTTGCATTTTCCAGATAATTATATCTGCTATAACTGCAGCCGCTACTGATACAAGAGAAAGAATCCATGGATCTATTTTTTGTACAACCAAAGCACCAGTCATCGAGTATGATAAAGGAACGAGTATCGGAGGGACTAATGGTGATACGACGATTAGTATTCACAATAAAAATAATTGAAATACCATAATTTTGTCTTTTAATAAAAAAAACCATTACATGGTTTCGAGAGTATACCTAAAGAATAGGGTAAATCAATAATTTATATATATTATTGTACACGCTTCACTGGACTTTCTTTTTGACATTGCCTCAAAAAGGAAGCAAAAAACTCTAGCCATATGCAAACGTAATAAACTGTCGTTTCATAGGGTAAGCCTTTTTATCTCACCTCCAACCCCGCCTAGGCGGGGGCCCATTTCGGTTTGTTCGAATCATTTTTTTCTAATATAGGGAGTGTCGGGTCATACATCTGGCAACTGTATTTAAGTATATATAAATATTATTGACTAATATTCTATTAAAGCCATACTTGATATTCATTGACTAAATGCTATTATTATATCTCAAATTGTTATTTATTTTACTTGTAAAAATATTACTATGTTGTTTAGTGAATTTTGATTGAAAACGTGATTATTAAAATCTTTGGAAGCTATAGGATATACTGAAGTTACGCCTATTCAAGCTCAAGTTATGAAAATAGCTTTGAGCGGAAAAAATATTGTTTGACAGTCTCAAACGTGAACCGGGAAAACAGCTGCTTTTCTTCTTCCTGTGCTCAATAAGATTGATACCAATAAAAAAACATTGCAAGCGCTTATACTTGCTCCTACCAGAGAGCTTGTTGTCCAGATAGGTGAAGAAATTAGAAATTTAACCAAATTTTATGGAGTAAGTTTCGCTTGTCTCTATGGATGAGCAAGTCCGCTTATCCAAAAAAATATTCTCAAAAAGAATCCCGCAATCGTTATTGCAACGCCAGGAAGATTGATGGATTTTATGAATCAAAAAGTGATCAATATCGGTGTCGCTGAATATTTTATATTGGATGAAGTAGATAGAATGTTGGATATGTGATTTGTCCGTGATATCAAAAAAATACGAATACAACTCAAAAATGTAAAACAGACCTATACCTTTTCTGCAACGATGAATGATGAAATGAAGTCCATCATAAAAGATCATGTCTCTACCTATGAATTTATCAAAATAGGTGAGTGAGTGACGGTAGATAAAATCCACCATAGATATCTTCCTATAGATCACGAACAAAAATTATATAATGTTATCAAACTTATAAAAGCTTATCCAAAAGATAAAGTCCTTATTTTTACGCATACCAAAAGAAATACCAAAACTATACATCAAATATTAATCTGAGATGGATTCAAGGCTGGACTACTGAATTGAGATATGGCTCAAGGAAAAAGACAATCTACCCTCAATGCATTCAAAGCTTGAGAAACTCAGGTTCTTGTGACTACAGATGTGGCGGCAAGAGGACTTAATATGGAAAATGTATGATTGGTTATCAACTTTGATGTGCCTGCAGATCCCAAAAGTTATATTCATAGAATCGGAAGGACGGGGAGAGCATGAGCTAGTGGTAAAGCTATTATGTTGGTTTCTCCATTGGAAGCACCATTACTTAGAGAGATAGAAAAAGTACATAAAATCAGAATACAACCATCAGAACATCTTGTTGAACAGGATAAAATGTGATCATATGGAAATCTTCGTCTTGATAGATCAACTGATAAAAAATGAGGAAAGAGACCACAAGCACCTAAACGTCAAAGTTTTACCAAAACGTATAGCAAAATTTATCCATCAGACGAACAAAAAGCGTTGAAAACAGAAAACAATTATCGTAGTAATCCCAATCATAAACAACATGAACGTAGACCCTCAAGGCCTTGAACACCGTCAATAGTATGAGATCGTAGACCATCTACTGGTTGATATAAGTGAAAAAATCCTGATGGTAGGCCAACAAGGAGTGATACGAGATCTACGTCATCACAAGGATCGTTTAGGGGTGTTGGTAATCCTAGACATAGATAATTAGTAGGGGCGAATAGTATTCGCTCTTTTTTTTTAAGATGTTTTACTGTGATATTCTATCGCCTCGCCTGATGGGCCTTATTTTTTTCATTCCAGGTAAAAAAAGTATCCTTTGACTTCACAAAGAACAAGAGCAAAAAACCTCCCGTCGATTGCTACTTCATCTTTATTAAAAATTGATGTTTTTTGAAAATATATTTCATTCAGAGATACGCAATCGACATCCTTACTATTATTTATTTCTAATAAAAAAAACTCCACAATTTCTTGTAGAGTTATTTTTTTGTACAATAATTATTTTAGTAATTTTCCTAGATCAATGACGTGCAGGTCTTCTAGTTGATCAGTAAATCATTTATCATGACTGACCATAATCATGGCTCATTCGTATTTATTTAGTGCTTGAGCGATAACGGGAAGATGACGGAAGTTTATATGGTTTGTCGGTTCATCGAGAATCAGAAGGTCTGGTTTTTGGAGTACAAATCTTGCGTAGCAGAGGAGTCATTTTTGTCATTCAGAAAGTGATCCAACACTATTTTGTAAGAGATTTTTGGTAAGTAGAAATTGAGCTGCTACACGGTAGATATCTTGGTCACTTGCTTCTTCAGCTATTTCTTCTAAGGTATCTCGAACGGTTTTGTTCATATCCAAAGCATCAAAATCCTGACTATAATATCACACCTTAACTTTATTGTGGATCATGGCTATTGCTTCTTCTGGATGAGTGGTATCTGGTTCTTTGATCATACCATCTTTTGTTTTGTCTTTGAGCATTGCGTTATATTCTTTCATAATATTTTCTTTGTGTTGATGAATCATCATCAATCTTTTGAGAAGTGTGGATTTACCGATTCCATTTGGTCATACAAACATGTATCTTTCATGTTTTTTGATAACTAATGGATATTTATATATTACTACTTCATGTGTAGTATTCATAAGTCATATCTTATTTATCGTCACAATCGGTCCTACATAATTTTCAAATGGAATAGTAAACGCTGTGATAGTCTTATCATCTTTTCTGACTTCTACTTTATTTTCTTCGGCCTCTTCTACTTCATCTCTCATCTTACTCGCTAATTTACGCATTTTTCCTCATTTGTTGGAGAAGAAATTTATCTTTTCTTTCGCGTCCATAATTTTTTTCTCGGCTCTTGCGTTTTGCATTTGGTCCTTTTCTATCTGAGCTGCTATCTGTTCTACTACATCATAATAATCTCATCGATATTGTTCTACTTTGCATGTTCATCTATTGAGATACAACACGCCATCGGTAAAGAGATTCAAAAAGTCTGCATCATGACTAATAACTACAACCGTCTTGTCGTACGACATCAAAAAGGTAATTAGATCACCAATTCCTACATCATCGAGATTATTTGTTGGTTCATCAAGAAGGAGAATATCGGGATGTTGAATTAATGCATAGGCTAACAACAGTCTCGCTTGTTGTCATCCAGAAAATTCTTTTATAGGTTTATTCATCGGTGCATTGAAATTTACTGCTTTAAGTACTTCATCTATTTTCTTGTCTATCTGATAATCCTTTTCTGTGAACGCCGTTTCAAAAAATGCTTTGATAGAAAGATCAAGTTGATCTTTTGGCATAACTTGTCTTGAAACTGCGATAGTATTTCCTTGGACGATATTAATCTTTCCTTTTTGTGGAGTCAGTTCTCCTAGAATCATCTTGAATATTGTTGTCTTTCCTGACCCGTTTTGTCCCATGATGGTAATTTTGGTATTTTGACGAATAGAAAAATCACTTTCCACAAGGATAGGATGTTTTCCGTCGTTATATGCGAATGATACGTCGTCGAAACGAAGTATTACGGGATTTTGATTTCCAGCCATGATTATTATAGACAATAATTATAAAATCTTAATAGTGAACTATAATAATGTTTTGTTAAAATTCAAGAAAAATTCATCCGTGTGGTAGGTCTTTGTCGTAAATTTGCAATAAATCTAATTGTATATATACTTATCTATATCTATTTTATCTTTATTATCCGTATTACTATGACATTCTTACGTACATTTTTCAACCTGGAAGGTAGGATAGGAAGAAGAAAGTTTTTTCTTAGTCTATTATTCCTTTGTCTCATGATGGTGGTGTTTTTTGTCATTGGATGAATTTTGGGTATGGGTGCGTTGGGTACCAGTTTCATCAGCTTATTTATGTGATGATTTTCACTTACTGGTTTATCTTTGGGTCTATGAAGTATTATTATTATAGCATTGCTTGTATATTGATATATTGTCTTTCTATATATGTGATATACACTTCTTGTTAAAAGAGCTCACGATTTGAATATATCAGCTCGTATCACTACTATATATTGGCTTACTGTCTGTATAGTACCTATACTCTTGGTTATAATAAAAATATTCTTCCCTATTGGTGATTTCCTCTCTATTATCATATCTTGGATTCTTTCTTTGTGTAGCTTGGCTGTGGGGATCGCATGTTTTTTTGTTAAATGAACCATTGGAGATAATATATATGGTACAGATCCTTTATCATCTACTGTTTCTTCAGTTTCTCCTATGTTAGTACATCCTAATTTTAAAAAATATCTTGGTATAAAA
Source organism: uncultured Candidatus Peribacteria bacterium (assembly GCA_964613015.1). GTDB lineage: Bacteria > Patescibacteriota > Gracilibacteria > Absconditabacterales > Absconditicoccaceae > CAJBLF01. Next base: position 40,806 of record CAZTFP010000009.1, read on the forward strand.
CTTCTTTGTCTATTGGTGATAGTTGGATGAGCTGTTTATATAAGTATCCGTGTAGCAACGAATATGATTGTATGACAACTTGGAACCACATTTACTAATGAGAAGGTATGAGATGAAACCATTAATACCGGAGTAATTACTAGTGGTACATTACTTATACAGGAAGAACAAGAAGAAAATATCCTTCTTGCTCAGGCTAAAGAAAAACCCTTTTTTCCTCATTATACCTTTTCTCGTGGCTCTATATATTATGATGATAAATTTCTTTCTGGTTCAGATTCTCAGACATTTACTGTTTTTGATAGTGTGTTTGGAAGTGATTATGCTTTGGATAAAAATCATCTCTATTATGAAGGAAAAATTATCGGGGATTCTGATCTCAAAAGTCCTTTAATAACTGATATGGATTATGTATATCATGCTGACCATATATATTACAATGGGATAAATATGTCTGGAGTAAATTCTCAGACATTCGCTATATTTGATCGTTATGCCTTGGATAAAAATCATGTTTATTATGAAGGTACTATTGTTGATGCGAATGTTGCAAGTTTTGTGGAATTACAGCATTCAAACTCGGAATATGATGCTTATGATATTACCCATAAATACCATCATGGAGATATAGTACTTGATGCCAATGGCTGTCTTGCCCTTAAATCGGTTATTCAGAAAAAATTTGACCTATTAAATGATCCAAATTACAAATGTACTGCTGATGAAAATTGTGATGCTGTGCCTGTAGGAAATACCTTGATTGATATCTTTTATTCTAATACCGACAAAACCTGTTATCTCTGAGAAAAATATTCGATAGAATCAGTTACCCATTACGAAATCAATCCCATACAATCAGATGGATCGTGATATAAATATATGTCAGACTCTATCTTTAGTAAAACGTGCGTTACTCAGGATTCATTTTTGTCATCTATAGATGAGAGTCTTACTGGCCAGGACCTGGAAGACAGTAAAAAAGAAAGTGTGTGTGAGTATGTATGACCTACATTAGAAAAAGACTTGCAAGACAAAATCCAAACTCTTAACTAAAGATAACTGATTTCTATCATTATACTCTGCCATTTATTTGGTCTATTATTTTTTCGTTATTTATTTACTATTCTTTTATTAGATTTATTTTTTTGTTGATTCTATGTTTATTCGTATTGCTACCTTTATCAAAAGCGCATCAAAACTTAGTGAATGTCCTGAGACAAATCTTCCTGAATTTGCTATGATTGGAAGATCAAATGTCGGTAAGTCCTCACTTATCAATACCCTTGCCAATCATAGTAAACTCTCTAAAACGTCTGTTACTCCAGGAAAAACTAAATTGATTGGTTATTTCTTGATGAATGATAGTTGGTATCTTGTGGATCTTCCTTGATATGGCTATGCACAGACAGGAAAGAAAAATAGGGACCTTTGGATAAAAATTACTCATGATTATTTTATCTGAAGAGAACAATTGAAAAGAGTCTTTGTCCTCATCGATGGAAATATTCCACCACAACATATTGATCTCGATTTTATCTATAGTTTGCATCAGAAAAATATTCCTTTTGATATTGTGATGACCAAAATAGATAAAGCAACCCAAAAATCATTGAGTCTCCATACTCGCTTACTCAAAGAAAATCTTTCTAAAATCGTCACGAATATGCCAAATATCTTTTCGGTATCTAATGTTACTAAGAGAGGGAGGGAGAAACTTCTAGAATATATTGAAACGTTGAAAGATTGAGACGTTGAGGTGTGAATCTCATAATCTTTCAATATTTCCACTTTTCAAATTTTTATGATGTGTAATGCTTTATCTCAAAGTCAGCAATCTTGCCAAATCATATACTTCAAAAGTCCTTGTCGATCATGTAGATTTTACTATTTCTAGATGACAAAAAATCGCGTTGGTCGCTAAAAATGGCGCAGGAAAGTCTACATTGATTAAATTGCTTATGAAAGAGATAGATGTGAGTGATGGTGTAATAGAACGAAGAGAAGGTATTCGTATTGGGTATCTTTCTCAAGATACTACTTTGAATGAAATACAAACCGTGCGTGAATTTTTGTTCGATTTTGATACGATGCAACATCGAGAACAAGAAATCGAATTGAATATTGCTATCAATAAGCTTCGTATCAAACCGTATCTCGATCAGACGATTTGATCTTTGTCGTGATGAGAAAAAAAACGTGTTGCATTGACCAAGACCTTGATGGGGAATCCAGAAATGTTAATTCTCGATGAACCAACTAATCATCTGGATCTGGATATGATAGAATGGCTTGAATGGTATCTCAAAAATCAGCGCGTAACTTTGCTTATGGTGACGCATGATAGATATTTCCTTGAGAGAGTGTGTACCCACATTTTTGAACTCCATAGAGGTAAGATTGTCGTATTTCCTGGAAACTATTCATATTACCTAGAAAGTAAAGCAATTCGTGAAGAAAATGAAAGGATAGAGGTTCATAAACTTAAACAACTCTACAGAAAAGAATTAAGCCGAATTAAAAGAGCGCCAAGTGGAAGACAAACTAAATCTGATTCTAGATCTACGAGATTTGATGCTATCAATGATCGCTATGATACTTTGAAAGATGTGGTTTTTGATGAACAAGCAAAACTCACTTTATCCCTACAAACAAGACAATTGTGAGGAAAAATTCTCAACCTCAAACATATCAAAAAATCCTTCGTCTCTCAGGATAAAGTATTTTGAGATAAAAAAATTCTGAATGATTTTTCTCATGAGTTTAGACATAACGAACGTATTGGTATTATAGGAAAAAATGGTGTAGGAAAGTCTACCTTTGTTCGTATGATTATCGGTGAAGAACCAATAGATTCTTGAACTGTACAAACTGGTGAAACCGTCGTGTTTGGACATTATCAACAACAAGAAATTCATTTTCCTCCAGATAAAAGAGTTAGTGATATCGTTCATGATCGTCATTTGCTTGAGCAATTTCTTTTCCCACCTAAACAACAACATGTATTTGCAGAAAATCTCAGTGGTGGAGAAAAAAGAAGATTACATATGCTGACTATTCTTCAGACGCGTCCCAATTTTCTTATTCTTGATGAACCAACAAATGATCTAGACCTAGTAACTGTGGGTGTTTTGGAAGACTTTCTTATGAGTTATAAGGGCTGTTTGATTGTGATTTCTCATGATAGATTTTTTATGGACAAAATTACTGATCATTTATTTATTTTTGAGGGTGATGGTGTGGTGAAGGATTTTTGGGGAACGTATCAAGATTATAAAACCGCAGAACTATTGAAAGGTGGAAAGATGGACAAACTGAAAGATGAAGGAATGGAACATATGGTAGATACTCATCAAACTCTAGATAGTAGTCAAAATATTTATTCAAAAAAGGGACTTTCCTATATGGAAAAACGTGAATTAGATCAACTAACCAAAGACATTATCGCTTTAGAAAAAGAGAGAGATGAAATTAGTCATATCTTTGATCAGAAAGATGTTGCCTATGATGATATCAAAGAACTCTCTGTCGCTTTGTGAATCATTCTCCGTCAGCTTGAACAGAAAGAATATAGATGGTTTGAATTGAGTTCCAGAGAATAGACATATCTATTAAATAATTTTGAGATTATATGTTTTCATTCACTGTGTGGTATATACTTTTTTGTTGGTACACATGATTACTCCTTCTATATGATTTTTTTTGAGAAATTCTAAGGTTTTTTCCAATCCCATCGCGATACATGCCGTGGCATACGCATCAGCTAGATAACAGGTATCAGCTATTATTGTTATACTTATTATCTCATTATTATTGTTTGAGGTTATCGGGTTGATAATATGATTATATTCCTGATTTTCGATTGTTCGTTTTCTTTTGTAATTTCCTGATGTTGCTATCGATATATCTTCTACATCTATTGTAGCAAAAATATTGCCTTTGGTGTATGGACTATCAATTCCTACGACTATTTTTCCTCCTGTTTCATTTGTTCCTGCAGTATATATATCTCCTCATGCATCTATAATATAATTTTTATATCCTACATTGTCTAGGTATGTTTTAGCTTTGTCTACTCCATATCATTTTACTATTCCCCCTAGATCTAGGTTTTGTCCTTCGTGTAAACTTACCGTATTCCCTTTTATCTTAAGCTTTTCTAATTGTAAATTTACGTGAAGCTCGGTATCTTCTTTTTTAAACTGCTTGCTATGGAAATCATTACTATATCCCAGTTGTCTTACGTTGATGAGTGGGTTGAAATAAAAATCTGTGTCTGCATAGAGTTCTTTGCATTTGTTGAGTACGTCGATAAAGGTATCTGATACCTCATATGTTCTTTTCTTATTCAAAACACTAAGACGTGATTCTGATTTAAATCTAGAAAATTCTTTTTCCAAATCGTGAAATATATCAAATACCTTTTCAATATCCTGATTCGGATTTTTTTCTCAAAATATTGTTATCATTATTTCTGTCCCCATCAATTTTTTTGTCTTGAAATGCTCCATATATGTTGTACATATCTAAAATATTTTTTTATTGTATATTCCATAGCATATATAACTTGTTTCTGAAGTAAATATGAAAACTCTTGTAAAAGTCCTTGTTTTTATTAAAAAATATATGTTGCTATTTAATCTTTTTTGTATGCTATGAAAACAAAAATATCTCTTCTCTTGATTGTTTCTCTTTCATTCCTCTTGAGTGGATGTGGTTTTGATGAGTCTTTGGAAAACAACCAACAACATGATGGTGATGATATGAATGTTATCCAAGATATTTGACCTCAAGCATTGGATAAGATGCTTCAATCAAATACACCTTCAAAGCCTTCTTTTGTCCAACCATTAGCTCAACCATATTCTGGTTCTTCTTCACAATAATAGAAGTTTCTCTCTATGTTCAATTGTTTATTTTATAAATATCTTTTTGTATGGCTCTTCTTGAAATGATTCTTACGTTCGCGACACTTCCTTTGCTTTTGGTACTGACGCTCGTAAATACTGAAAATATCTATCAAAATAATATTTTTCAAGTGTATGTATTGGTATATGTACTTTATTTTCTTCTCTCTGCAGCGTGATTGTTTTTCTTTAAGCGTATAAAATTTAAGAACGCTATTATCAAGCAAGAACGGTTTTCGTCTCTTCAGTTTATAGTGTATACCTGTATTCTTATATTGCCTGCAGTGTGGTTGGTCCATTATTTTATTCTTTGAACCTTAGGAGGCACAGGATTGTATCTCAGAGCATATGGTAAGGTTGCTTTTCTCTATCTTGTTTTCGCATTGAGTATATCACCCATTTTGACTTTTGTAAAAAATAAGAAAATATCGGATATGCTGATTGTTATGAGAAAGATTATCTGAATTTTGAGTTTTGTTTTCTTTTTGAAACATTGACTAGAATACTTCTCTATGGAATATCTCTTTGCTATAAAACATACTCCAGTTATTTGATATCGATCGTATATACGACAAAATTTTCTTGTCAGATTAGACGCTTCAACTTGAGTTGTTGCATGAATACTCATGTTGGTTCTTTGAATTACGTCTAATAAATTTTCTGTCCAGCTTCTTTCTTGAAGTGTGTGGAAAAAAGTCCAATCTTTGGTATATCCTGCGTTTTTGGTCGCATCTATTCATGTCGCGTTTTCGTCCAGATTTGATATGTTTTATATATTACTTGTTGTACGACTTGTTTTTATAAGATCAGTATCATATTTAGCACAAAGGAATAAACCACAAAGTTGACCTACTACAAAATATATCTGTGTCCCTTGTGGATATATTTATGATGAGGCAATAGGCGATCCTGATGGATGACTTGAACCTTGAACAAAATTTGAAGATATCCCAGATTCATGGGTATGTCCTATCTGTGGTGTCACCAAATTGAGTTTTGAACCATATTATGATGTCCCTCAAGCACTATTTTCTTGATATCTAGCAAAGATAGTGTGATACGTGATGCTTACTCTTGATGTCTTGGAACTTACTTTAAAGCTCGATACCTCTCTTACGATTATCCCATGACAATATGTATTGATTACTTTGAAAGATTTTGATGGCGAGTTTACGAGAGCGTATTCTATCGTGGAAAACACTTGAGATACCATAAAATTGTGAATTAAGGTCAGAGATGCTTGAAGATGATGAAGAACACTCAAAAGCTTAAAAGTCTGAGACACACTTAAAATTAAGGGTGTATATGGAAACTTCGTTTTGAAAAATACCCCTAATCCAAAAGTGTTTGTTGCTACATGAACTGGTCTTTCTCCTTTGTATAATATGATTCTCAATATGCCCGCTTCTTCAAAAAATATCTTACTTTGGTGAGCTGCTAAACAAGATGAATTTTATTATATCGACAAATTTCGTGGATATAAAAATCTCCAACTTGAATTGTTTGTTTCTCAAGAAGAAGTAAAATGATATCATAATGGTAGAGTAGATGCTAGTGTCTCTGACTTTCCTTTGACTACTGAATTCTATCTTTGTGGAAATCCTTCTATGGTTACTGGGCAAATTAAACTTTTGAAAGCAAAATGATATCAAAATGTATATTCTGAAATATTTTAAATATACTTTTTAATTTATATATAAAATATCCTAACCGTCATTAGATATTCATATTTTACATTGTATTTACCTGTTGTCTGCTATATATGAGATCCATATTTTGGTAGACGATTACTATATTTTAACTACTGTTGTCTATCTCTATGAAAAAAATTTGAATTGTTTCGAGTGCGTTTATCATAACTGGTATATTTATTTATACTATGTCTCTTATTTCTTCACGTAATATGTGTACAGGAGTAAGAATTTATGAGTGTACGGCCTTGCAAAAACAGCAAGCAATAGATACGTTAGCTGCAGATCAGGCAGCAGCTCAATTGGCTGCCCAACAGTTTGCAGCACAACAACTTGCGCAGCAACAAGCTCAGCAAGCTATAGATCAACAAACACAACAACAATCAGTACAAAAACAACAAGCTTCTCAACAAAATACAGATGCAGCACTTGCTCAGAAGCAAGTACAACAGGCAGCTGCGGACCAATTAGCTCAACAACAAGCAGCAGCAAAAAGGTTGGCAGCTCAACAAGCAGCAGCCCAACAATTAGCTCAACAGCAGGCAGCAACTCAACAACAGCAAGTACAAGTAAATACGAGAACAAGAGCTAGTTAAGATTAATTTAAGGTTTTTCACTATAATCAACGTCGTTATATTCAATGACGTTTTTTAGATTACTCTATTATTGCTATGTTAAAAAAAATTCTCGCAAAAATATCTTTTTTTGGTGCTTTATTGTTTGGTTTGTGTCTATTCTCATGATGTGGTCAATCTACTGTTTCATCTATACTACCACAACAGACACCTACACCAACGGTTACTCAGTCACAACAAACACAACCCCAGGTCAATACAACTACAAGAGCTAGTTAATTTATATAATAAAAAATACCTCGTAGTGTTACGAGGCATTTTCCGAAATGTATATTTATCTCTAGATGACTAGATTACTTGTACATTTATTGCATTTTTTCCTTTTGCTGTATCTTCTGTTTCATATTGAACTCTATCAGCTTCTTTGATTTCTACGCCTTGTCACAACCCAGATATGTGAACAAATACTTCTTTACTTCCATCGTCTGGAGTAATGAAACCGAATCCTTTTGTTGTGTTGAAAAATTTTACTGTACCAGTAGTCATTGTAATTTTGAAAAAAATAATAAAATTGAGCAATTAACTCAATGAGTAGTATATATATTAACTGTCAATAAGCAAGGGGATGATAAAAGCACTATTTCCTACTTATTTTTCCTGATCTCTCTTGATTTCTTTCACTTCATTGTGTACTATGTTTTTCTCTTATTTACTTATTGTTGTACACCTTATGCTCAAGAAAAAAAAACCACTTTCACTGATTTTTATCGATACAGAAACTACCTGACTTTCTTGTACTGATCAAATTTTACAGTTTGCTGCAATCTATGGTACATTTGATGGAAAAAATTTTTATGAAAAAACTAGAATCAACCAATATATCAATATTACGACTAAAATAAATTTTTTTGCTCAAAGAGTACATGGTATTAGTAAGTCTATGGTAGAGAAATATTGATATATTGATACATATATTGATGATTTTTTGAAATATATTACCAAATCTGATCATATTATTGGGCATAATATTTCATTTGATATCAGAATGTTACAACAAGATTGTACAAGAATAGAAAAACATTATGATTGGGATGCACTCCAAACTTTTTGTACTATGAAAGACATTAATCATGTTTCAGATTTACCAAAGAAAAGACCAAGATTGGGTCTGTTATATACGCATCTTTTTGGAAAAACATTTGATCATGCTCATGACGCTATGGCAGATATAGAAGCGACTAAAGATTGTTTCATAGAATTGGTGAAAAGAGGTGATGTCTGTCTGAAATAAATTATTTTATCATTTACTTCATTGTATGTGGTTTGTCTATATAGTTATCTGTAATGATGATACTTTATATACGGGTATTGCAAAGGATGTAGAAAAAAGAGTTTTCGATCATAATACTTCTAACATTTGAGCAAAATACACCAAAAGTAGACGTCCTGTTTCTCTCGTTTGGTATAAGAAAGTTGTTGATAGACAAACTGCAGCCAAATTGGAATATACTATCAAAAAAATGTGAAGAGAAAAAAAAGAACATCTAATTACTTGAAAATAATTATATATATCTACCTTATGATTTATTTCTTTATATAAAAAACCCCTTCGTCGGGGTTTCTTTCATGATTTTATTATTATACTGCTATTTTGTAGATTCTTCTTGTGGGTGTTGTACCATTGCAGTAAATTGCGCTTGTGTTACTTTACCTTCTTTTGGTGTTCCTTTGATAGCAGCTAAGTAAGCTGTATAATCATTATTGGTGATTGCAGTATTCATAGCTGTTCTTTGTTGCTGTTTGGTTATCATAGCGGTAAATTGTGTTTGGGTTACTTTACCTTCCATTGATGTTCCTTTAATGGCAGCTAAATAAGCAGTGTAATCATTGTTGGTTATTGCTGTGTCAATTGCTTGTTTACTCTGTCCCATTGCTACTACTTGATCAAATTGAGCTTGTGTCATTTTGCCATTTTCATAAGCAGTTAGGTATGCATTGTAATCGTTTTTTTTAATGGCATTTTTCATTGCTTGCATATTTTGATTTAATCGCATGCCAGCTCATGAGCCAATCCCCATCTTTTTTTTAAATCATCATCTTTCCATTCATCCAAATCATCATTTGTTTTGCATCATTCTATTCTGTGCTTTTCAGGTAGCATTATTTACGTTATTGCCTGTATCAGCAAAACTAAATGCTGTTGCTGTGGTTAAAATAGTTAATCACGCAATACTTGCAATGATAACGGCGTTCTTTTTCATTTCTGTGTTTTGTTACAAATTAAAGCTGTCCTGTGGACGGCGATATTATATTCATCGGGCTTAAAAGAAACTTAAACTAAACATATGTGTTTTTATCTTATACTGTCTCTTATTACTTAATTATACAAAAAATTTTTTTAAAAAAAAATAATATGCTTTTTCCTATATCTATCTATTTTTATTAATCAATTATTGTGGTTTTTTGTAATCAGATAAAGATCTGATTTTTTTCATAATAAAAAATCCTATTACCAAGGCAATACTACCAATACATATTGAACTGATAATAGTCGTTACGTTATCAAATTTGTTTTTAAATGTGTTTATAGATATACTACTAAAATATCCAAGATTGAGAAAAATAGATTCAAACAAAAAACATACCAAGGTAGTTTGTAAGAGAAATTTCCAGAATGATACCTTCAAAAACCCAAACGAAAATTGGCCAGGAATAGATAATGGAGGAGTGAATTTTACAATCAAAAGTGAAACGAAGAAATTTTTTTTGATATGACGTTCAATATATTTTACGATACTATGATTTTCTAGTGCATGTAATTTTCTACCAATTCGTTTTCCTATGTTTGTAGTCCAGAATACAATCTTTTTGGATGTAAAATTTCTTGTATTTTCTATCGTATCTACGTTTTTAATTCCTATATTTCTTGCCCATCTTCCTATCCAATACCACAACAGATCACCTGCAGCGTCTCCTGATATAGAGAGTATATATACAATACCCAAATTAAAATATCATTTAGCTGCTAGAAAAGCTGAAATAAAACCTACTATAGGTCATTCAAGGAACATAAGTAAAAACATAATAATGTATTTATATTGGAGTAATAACTGTGTAATATTATGAATACTCATCCAGTAATAGATAAAATAAAGTGATATTATGTCTTATTACACAAGGACATAAAGAGGTCTGATAGCCTTTCTATGCTTTTCTCAAAAGAGAAATTAATAACTTGTTCTATACTTTTTTCTCTCATTTTTTGAGTCTTTTCTGGATTCGTTTTCAAAATATTGATTTTGTTAGCAAGATCTTCAGCTTTATGTGGATCAAAAAGATATCAATTTTCTTGTACAAAAAACTTTGCTGCACTATGTTCGCTATTAGCTATTAGTATGGGACAACCACAAGCCATAGCCTCTAGTGTCGACATACTTTCTAATTCATATAATGAGGTGAGTACATACGTAGAACAATGCTGATATGCTTCTATAACTTTGCTTAAACTAATTTTTCCTGTGAAATGGACATGTTTTGTTAATTCATAAGATTTTACTATTGCACGTAATTTCTTTTCTTCACTGCCTCCTCATATAATAGTACATTGTATAGTGTCTATAGCATTTTTTACCTTTAATATGTGTAATGCTTCTAAGAGTAGGGGTATATTTTTTTCTTGATCTAATCTTCCTACATACAAAACATTCCATTTGGCATCACTCTCTCTTTTTATGTGGTGAAATACTTTCAGATCAACTCCATTACTTATCACTATTTCTTTATTTTTGAAATGATATTCTTCAAAATCTTTTTTTGCGAAGGTTGTTGGATAAATAATTCAATCAGATTTCTTGTATAATCGAGCAATGAGATTCTTTATTAATTTCTGGAAAATATTGGCGAGCCGAGGTAATAATATTTGTGTCTGTATATGTGAATGACTGACAATGGGTATATGAAGCTTTTTTGCGGCACGATATGACTGCCATCGGATATAAGATGGATGAATATTATAAACAATATCTATTTTTTCTTTTCTAAAAATATCTGTAAGACGAGATATGCG
>CAZTFP010000010.1:0-48264 GCA_964613015.1 uncultured Candidatus Peribacteria bacterium
TTCATATTTTTGATTGAAACATATATAGTTACCAACTCAATAAATTCTCATTATATCTCGAATTTATTTGGTTGGTAATCTACAATACTTCTAGTTTTTATTGTGTCTCATTTAACCTTTTAAAAACTTAATCATGAAACACTTTATTACCTGTGAATCTGTTACTGAATGACATCCTGACAAGATGTGTGATCAGATTTCTGATGCTGTTTTGGATGCGTGTTTACTACAAGATCCGTATTCTAGAGTAGCTTGCGAGACGATTACTACAACCTGAATTGTTATCGTTGCTGGTGAAATTACCACCAAAGCGAATATTGATTATGAATCCATCGTCAGAAATGTGGTTTTGGATATCTGATATGATGGTGATCGTAAGTACTTTGATGGAAATAATTGTTCTGTCGTAAATTTACTTCATAAACAATCACCAAATATTGCTCAATGAGTCGATATCGGTGGTGCTGGAGATCAAGGAATTATGTATGGTTATGCATGTAATGAAACCAAAAGTTATTTGCCCTTACCTATTTATTTGGCCCATACCTTGGCGAGAAAACTTACGGAAGTCAGAAAAAATGGAATATTGAACTATCTCTATCCTGATGGAAAAACTCAGGTTACTGTGGAATATGAAGATCAAACACCTATCAGAGTCGATACAGTAGTTGTATCTTCTCAGCATTCTTTAGACGTGACGCAAGAACAGATTGCTGCTGGTATCCATGAATACGTTATCGCTCCTATACTTGGTGATTTGATAGATATGGATACGAAGTTTTTCATTAATCCAACTGGTATATTCAATATCTGATGACCAAAAGGGGATAGTGGATTGACGGGAAGAAAAATTATCGTCGATACGTACGGTGGTATTTGAAAACACGGTGGATGAGCTTTTAGTGGAAAAGATCCTACGAAAGTAGATAGAAGCGGAGCATATATTGCGAGATATCTTGCCAAAAACATTGTCGCTTCATGAGTCTGTGAAAGATGTGAAATCCAACTCTGATATGCTATTTGAGTTATTCAACCGGTCAGTATTTATGTAGATTGTTTCGGTACGGAAAAAGTTGATTTACAGAACATAGTCGATGCGGTGAAAAATAACTTTGATCTTAGTCCAAAATGAATTATAGAAAAATTGGATCTGAGAAAATCTATTTTTAGAAATACAGCTGCCTATGGACATTTTGGTAGGGATGAATTTAGTTGGGAACAATTGGATAGTATAAATATCTTTTCTTGTTTGTTATCTTTTTAGTTTATCTTGTGATTTTTTAAAATTTTATTATATACTTGCTGGTTGTGGTTACTTTATTTGTATGCTTTCTATTATGTTTAAAAAAGAAGAAATAAAAATATTGCGACCTTTTTATGCAAATACACTCATAATAAGTCTTACCAAAGTAATATTGCCGTTTTATATCCTCTATTTTTTGAGTATATGAATGTCTTTGGTTCAAGTAGCTTTGATATGAAGTCTTAGGAGTATTGTGTGATTTGTATTTGAATTGCCTACTGGAGTTATTGCTGATAAATATGGAAGAAAAATCAGTGTAATGATATGATATTTTTGAAAAGCTATATGTCTATGAATGCTACCATTTGTTCATAATTTACGAATTGTAGCTTTTGTATTTTGATTGGATGCTTTTTTTCAAACATTTTTTAGTGGTGCTGATAGAGCACTGGTTGTTGATTATATAAAAGAAAAAGACCCATCATTATTACAAGGTTTCTTTTTCAAGGAAAGAATGATTAGAAATATCGGAATGATAATCGCTCCTATATTATGATGATGGATTGTCCATTATTTTACTATGTCCTGGTTACGATCGGTTGTGTCTGTATGAGTTTTTGTTGCTACCTTGTTTTTGTTTAAAATCAAAGAACCAAAGATTCAACAAGATATTGATGATGAAGATGAAGAAGAATTTAATCTTTCAACAGCAAAACAAATGTTTTCTCATGCAAGAAATACATTTGGATATATATGGAAGTATTCTTCCATTTTATTGCTTTTAGCATGAGTTTTTCTCTATTGGTTTATAGATGAAATATGAGGTCTTGCACGGACTCCATATATCCAATCTATAGGAATAAGTGCAGTCAATATTTGATATATATTTTCTTTTATAAGTATCGTGGCTCTTGGTATTCCTTTCATTATAGGTAAAATAATGAAATTTCATAAAAAGGAAAAGATTCTTGCTTGGATTATGGTCTTATTATGAATTTTATTTATTTCTATATGAATAATCAGTATTCCTTTGGCCGTGATTGCCGTATTTGTTTTGGGAAATCTTATTGAAGAGGTGTATATTCCTTTGGAAGAATCATTGATGCATGATCAGATACCATCAAAAATTAGAGCTACTACTTTTTCTATAAAATCTATGATAGAATCATTAGCGTCTATTATTTGATGACCAGTTGCTGGTGTTTTGTTGTGAATCATTAGTCTTCAAGAATGAATAGCAATTTCTTGAATATTATTATTATTCTTGGCCGGAATATATTTTTACTTTATAAAAAAAAGAGGGAGTAAACTCCCCCTAAATGCCTAATGTTGGCATTTATTTGCATTCTGTTCTTTTGCCTGCCATACTGACTCTTATTTCAGTTTTTACTTTACGCATAATTTTCATACCTCCTTTCCAAAATAATTGGTTATTACTATAATTTTTTGATATAAAATGCGTTTTTATTTGCATTCCATTCTTTTGCCGGCCATACTGATTCTTATTTCAGTTTTTACTTTACGCATAATTTTTATACCTCCTTTCTATGATTTTTATTTGTTGTTTATACGGGTATAGCTAATTCTTTTTGTAATTTATGCTCAAGAAGTTTGTTTGTTGCTATCTTATAAAATTCACATAACATATTTGTTTTGTTGCTTTGTAAATTTTCTGTCACTTCTCTTGTGATGTGACATTGACCCGAACAAATTCCTTCTATAGAACAATGTAAACAAAATTCATCATTACCTGGTAATCTACTTTCTACGACATCATAAAACACATGGTGTTTTTTAAATATATCTATAGTGAATATGTTGTCCATTGCTGTAGTTGTATGCCCACAAAGAAAAACCTTTCCTTCTGGATTGATAGCTATATTCCTTCCTTTAATTGCTTTGCAAAAAGTAGGCATACTATCTTCTGGTGGATTTACTAAATTTTCATACACGGTTGTCCATGAGCCGAAATTTTCTATCCCATGATTTTCGCAAGCGATACGAATTTCCATTAATTTATCAACATATTCTGCTACTGATTTTGTGCAGTTATCTTCATTGATTAAGTCAATATCAGTACCTATGCCTTTGAATCCTTGATTAGCTATCCAATCAACAAAATCCGTGTTGATTGAATCAAAATTGAGGTCATTGATGGTAATACTGAAACCGTCTATTGGATGACCTACGCTCTGGAGTAAACGAATGTTTTTGAGAATATCGTCAAATGTTCCTGTAAGGTTTTTATATGTTCTGATCATATTATTACCTTCTTTTGGTCCATCCAAAGATGTAGCCACATATACATTATGTTCCTTGAAAAAAACCGCCTGTTCTTGTGTCAATAAGGTAAGATTGGTATTTATGCTTAATAGACAACTTTTGTCTATTTTTTTTGCATAAAGACATGCTTCCTTGACCACTGGCCAATTTAATAGAGGTTCAGCAGATCCAAAATGAATGTTGCCGGTAATGTTTTCAGTGTGTTGATTTAATATCTGGTAATATAGATCTATGGCTTGTTTAGCTGTTTCAACATCCATAAATCTTTTTTTGCCATGTGATCCTGTAAGCATTGTTGATCGTGAGTGTAAACAATGTTTACATCCAAAATTACAGCTTTCTGATACCATCAAATCAAGCAGTCTTACTTTTTCACCTGTTTCAAAACCACTCATCCATTGTAGATTTTTTTCAGTTATCGATATGCGTTCATCATGCATTTCATCAATAATATATGATGCTGCTATAAGTTCTGCTATGATTTCTGATTTTTCTTCTTTTTTGGAAAGTGGTCGTGCTATAGTAAAAGAGTTTAATGTTTCTAGATATTCTTTATTCAAAAGAAAAAGATTACCTATGAGAGAATGAAATACTAATGCATTGTTTTCATCTCCAATTGTTTGTACATGTTTTGATTTTTGCATATGTTATTTTTTTTAATTATTTTTTGTTTCTATTTCTGTTATTTTAACTAAATTGTATCAAATGTCAATTCTATGTTTTTTTTGTTTTCTTTATGTGCTTATTAGCATTATATTTTAATTTAGCTTGTTCTTTTTGCTTATTTTATTATATAATTATTCATCGCTACTGCCTTTTTATTGGTGATTTGTTATTTATTTTTTCTGTATGTTCTATGATACTTTCGTGAAAAGAATTGTCTGTTGTTTTCAAACAAGAGCTTATTGCAAAAAGAGTTCAGTTTTTTGGTGAGAGAAAAACATATGTTGCCATTATTTTTCTAGGTCAAGACTATTCATCTGCCACCTATGTGAAACACAAAAAAACATATGGTGAATCTATAGGATTGCCAGTAATTGTTTTTGGACAGAATCAGATGGCTGAATATGATAGGAATCAGGCTGGAAAATTTGATGATGTCGGTATTTATATCAATCAGAATTATGATAGTGTGGGAAAGATTATGGAATTAATAAGATATCTCAATCATGACGATGAGTGTGTGGGTATTCTCATTCAACTTCCTTTACCTCAACAATTCGAAGTGTATAAAGAACAATTGTTGGCTGCTATCACTCCGCAAAAAGATCTTGATGGCCTTGGTGGAGTTATCTTGTGACTTTCTGAAATATGACTCATTGACTTTGTACCTGCGACACCCAAAGCGGTATTGTACCTTCTTGAACATTACCAATTAGATAATTTTACGGGGAAGACGGTCGCTATTTTGTGACAAAGTAATATCGTCGGAAAACCTTTAGCGCTTGAATGTATCAAGAGAGAAGCTACGGTGTATACTTGTAACGTGAATACGCCTCCTGAACAGATTAAAACTATCGCTAAAATGGCTGATTATATTATTTCTTCTACTGGGAAAGTTCATTTGCTTGATGAAACTTTTGTACGTGATGATAAAACACAAACTATTGTCGATGTTGGGTATGGACATATTGATGGTAAACCTGTCGGTGATGTAAATATCGATGCTATCAAAGATAATGTCGCTTCCTATACTCCTGTCCCTTGAGGAGTGGGTCCTTTGACGGTAGCATGTATTTTTGATAATGTTTTCGTGTTACAAGGATATTTGGATGTTTTGAAACCATACAAATTATAATTTTTAATTTTCAAAAAAATAAAATCTTTATATAAATTTATAATTTAAAATTAATTTATGGTCTATGATGTAATCATAGTTTGATGAGGAGCTGCCGGATTGTTTTGTTCCTTATTTTTGTCTAAGCATGCCAAAAAATGCATTATAGAAAAAACAGAGAGGTTTGGTACTAAAGTGCTGATGTCGTGAGGAGAAAGATGTAATTTAACAAATATCAATTTCGATCCTAGTGTCCATTATATCGGACAATCAACCAAATCGTTACCATCATTGTTTCATACATTTGGACCTGAAGACATTATCTCGTATCTTCATGACCATGGTGTAGAAACTCAGATAGAGGCTAATGGTAGAGTAGTCCTCAAAAGCTGAAAAGCTACAGAGTTAGTAGACTTTCTTGTAGATCAATCTCAAAAAAATGATACAGATTTTTTTCTTTCTCAGGATGTACTATCTATTCAACAAGGTCATTCTGAGTGGAATGAAGAATATAGTATTCATGATACACTTCATTTTGTTCAGGGTGACAAGAAAAATCATACGTTTGTTGTTACTACTTCTGCATGAATATATACAGCAAAACAAGTAATTGTTGCTACGTGAGGGATGACGTATCCTCAAGCTGGCGCAAGTCCTTTTGCATATGAAATAGCTGAACAATTGTGACTTTCTCTTGCTGTTCCTCATCAAGCTCTCTGTGGGATAGAAACCCAAGAAGATTTTTCTTCTCTTGCCGGAAATACTTTACCAGCCAAAATTACCTTATATGCTAATAATAAAGTCATATATTCTGCTAGATGATCGCTTTTGTTTACTCATTGGTGAATAAGTGGCCCGGTAGTCTTTAATACGACTTTATATATGGATCAAGGTATGTCTCTCTATACTTTGCAATGAGATTTTGATCTTGTAAATAGTAGTAAAAAAGTTGTCCAATATTTTAAACTTGCTGTCTGAAATACGCTTCGTGATATTCGTATCAAAGCGTTGAGGCCCATAACTGAAGCAAAAGTGTCTGTATGATGAATTCTCTTGAAAGAACTTGATCAATATTTTCAATCAAAAAAAATTCCCTGATTATATTTTATCGGAGAATCGCTTGATATTACCGGAAATACTTGATGATATAATCTGCAATGGGCATGGACGAGTGGCTATGTCTGCGCTAAACATTTCACAGAAAAATAACGGTAATTCTCCGTTATTTTTTTTATTATCTTTTTTTTTGCTATTTCTTCATAAAGAATTTTTGTAAAAGTAGGTAGGTGATATAAGCTATTGCAATACACAAGATTATAAATAGTGGATATGATATTCTTCGATTTTCTGGACCTGTCATCATACTTCGTTCTGACATTCCCCCAATTCCTGCAATTACTGTCAGAGGCATAAATATAGAATTTACAAAGGTGAGTCTTGTTACACTTTTGTTACTCTTTATACTAAGAAATGTATTGTAAGCTGCCATAAGTGAATCATTTTTTTCCGTTAAAACATTTATTGTTCTTACTATTTTTGCGAGTTTTGTTTTGAGGTTGTTGAAATAGGTAGTAAGATGTTTTTCATGAAATTCATTTACGTGATGGATAAGGTCATCAATGATATCTTCCTGTGAAAGAAAATTATGTTTGATGAATATTTTATTTAAATCTTCATTGATGAGTTCGTCTATCACATCTTCTCCTTTATTGCCTATATCTGTTTGGATTTCTAATAATTTTTCTGAAGATACTGCAAGTGATTTTATCGTTTTGTTATAGAAAGCATCGATAATTCTGTACAAAATATAATATGGAGACGATTTATATGGCACTTGAATCGTATCTGTTTCTTTTGAAATTTCTTCAAATACTCTATTTAAACTTTGTGATTCTAGTCCAATAGTTGTTATGATATGGTCTTCTCCTATGATTACATCCAATTCGTTGAAAAGATATCTTGATTCTTCTATCTCATATTTTGTGAAGGTAAGTGCTAGAAAAAAATTATTACTGCTTGTGTCGATTTTTGATTGTGCATTTACTCACAAAATATTATCTACAATCATTTCATGTAAATCATATTCTTGAGCCAATTTATCAATGGATTCTTTGTCTGGTGTATGGATGAAAATTCGTTTTGTATTTCCGACTTGGAGTATTCTCTGCATAATTTATTTTTTGTAATGTATAAAATTCACTTCTCATTATAATCGGAAATGTTTTTCTGTCAAATTTTCCCTATAGAAAATTTGATAAATCCTTCAATGTAAAAACATAAAAAATATTTTTTCAAGAGAGACAAATCAAATATTTAGCATTATTTTACTCTTTTGATAACTCATGGTTTGCATAGATACATCAAAATATATAATTGTAAATGTTATTATGGGTATTTTTTCTTTTTACTTATAAAAATAAATTCTTCTGAATGTATCTTTTGATTTGTCTTGCTTTTTGGGATATACTTATATTACACAAACAACTAATAAACATTGAAAGATTGAAACATTAAAAAATTAAAACATTTCCATATTTCCACATTCCCATCAATTATTTACTCTTTTATTACATTATTATCATGGAAAATTTTAACGCAAAATTGTCATCTGAATCAGTTCGTAATGTAAACGTACTTATCCAAAAAATTGAAGGAGTATGTAAAGACATTGAAAAAAATCTTGCTATGTGTTTTGAACTTAGCGGTGATTCTGTAGCACAATATAGTGTCACTACTGCTGAAAAAGTAGAATCAGAATTCGTAAATGTTGTTATTGATAATATTACTAAGATCAAATTTCATCTTGGTGATCTCAAAAAAGCAGTAAGTCAAAAGACTATAACCGATACTACTACAATTGAGAAAATTATTTGATCACTCCAAGATACCTCTGCTACTTTACAAACATTCTTGCTTGCGAATAATTTCAATAATAACACGTTTCATATGCCAGTCATGGAAATCCAAGTAGCTATTGATCAGATCTTTGAAGAAATAACCTTGGTTGAATATGTTACTCATTAGTAATAAGTATCAAGTATTGGGATTTTATCTTACTACTTATGTCTTGATACTCATATCTAAAAGTAAGCGGTCTTTACAAATATATATGTGTACAGGAAATTCTCACGGTATATCCGTGGGATTTTTTTTATAAAAAAAAGTCGTAGATAATACTCTACGACCTTCCCAATATTGGGAAATGTTATTAATGCCTATGCTTTGTTTTTTTATGGATTTTGGCATTTGCTTTTTCGCTTTCTTTTACTCGTGTTTCAAACTCTACTTCTTGTCCGATTTTGTTAAAGACTTTCCCTGCACACATATCGATTACATCTCCCGGGAATAAAACACTTTCGTATTTTCCTAGGTAGTGTAAGTACTTTTCATGTACGACAATATTTCCTTTTTTGTCTCTGATAGGTACAGAAAGTTCACCGGCAGCAGCAGCCCATGCTTCCAATTGAGGAAGATGATGTGCTAAACCTTCTCCTGGTGCGATGGTGAATCTGCATGTTTCAGCAGTACCCCAATTTGATTGTGTTTTCCAGTGAATCGGGTTCAACATTCCGTTCCCGCAAGCTAAGAATAGCGTGTCTTTTACACAGGCATCGTTGAGTATAATAATCAATTCGTTATTGAAATTACCATTATACGTTTTCCCGTCTCCAGACATAACTCCTTTGACAGACCCACTTCCAAAAATAAAGTGGATGTTTTTTTCGTTTTTGATGCAAGGATAATGAGTGATTACATTTTTCGTCAGGATTTTTCGGTACTGATCAACAAGAGTTTTTTGTCCTATTGTATCGTTAGCGATTCCCATTTTGTGAAATTGGTCTAATGGAAAACCGGTAGCGTAGCTGGAATCCTGTGGTTTGGTCTGCCAGATAGGATCTTTACCATTACATGAAGAAAAAAGAATGGCAGTAAATGCCATAAAAATGAACAACAAATGTTTCATACGATTTTATTTTTATTAGTGTGTGATATTTGTATTTATTTATTATATTAAGTCAATATCTTTTTATTTATTATATATTTTTTATTTCTGAGCTCGAACAACTTTCTGTTCACCGTTTACGTCTTTAAATTCTTTTGCTCTGACCTTGATTTTGTCACCTATGTTGTAATATTTTTTTCGTTCAACTCATGCGGGAGCGACGATAAAGTTTTTATGTAATAATCATTCTACTCATTTCACGGTGACGAACATTCCGTAATTATAACTGAGTTTGATATATCCTTCATATTCTTGTCCTATTTTTATATCTTTGATGGTAAATCATCATTCACCATTACTACTTTCTTTTTTTACTGGCGAGGTGCTGACTGCTGAGATATTTGTTGGTGAACTCTTTACTGCTGACACTTTTGTTCATTCTTCTGGTTTTGTTTCCTGTACTCATGTTTCTTTGGGAGGAGCTATGCTTTTTTCTAGTTTAGCAACGTTTGGACAAAATTTGAGATGATTCTGTTTTTCTTTTTTTATTCCTGCTTGTTCATAAATATCGTCGAGTTGTTTATATGCGTTATCTTTTGATCCAATCCGTATCATCAATGGTCCGTTATTTTCTATCTGGATAGTTTGATGTTGATAAATATCTACCCATACCGCTATTTCTTTATTTTTATCAAGGGTAACTTTACTTCCTGCTTTGTATTTGATAGTAGATTGGTCTTCTAGTCCCTTTGGTTTTGTGTACCAAATCGCCTTGTGTGCATAATATTCGGTATCAAAAATAATTGCATCAGGTTCTACGCCATCGACAGCAAATTCAGTAAAGTATGGTATATGTTGTTCTACAAAGAGATCATGGAGATTTTCTAGTTCTATTTCGCTTATGCCAATTGCTTCCATTTTGGCTTTCTCCATTATTTTTTCTTGTACTGAAAAAGTTTTATTGGATCGTGCCATCATAAGTCTTTCCAATTGTCCTCTTTCCATAGCATATCTTTGTCTTGATTGTTTTCTGATTTTATCAATCAATTCTAGAGAGCCTTCTCAACCTGTATTTGGTGGAAGTGTCTTCATAGAAAATGGATCAGAAGAAATACCATCAATCATAAGTCTGGTATAGGTCGTATATTTTGGTAGTGAAATCAAATCATTTACTGATACCATACCTTTAAATTGTCCGGTAATGATATCCGCATCATCTTTACCTACAGTGAATGCTATTGTTGTACCTACATTTCCAAAGATTGCGTCTTTGATGGTATCCAACAGCTGTGAAGTATATTGGTTGGCCACGATAAGCGATAATTTATATTTTCTTGCTTCTGAAAGGATGGTGACAAATGATTCCGATGCAAAATTTTGGAACTCATCGATATAGAGATAAAAGTCTCTTCTCTGATGAACTGGGATATCTGCTCTCGACATAGCATCTATTTGAAATTTTGTTACTAAGAGTGATCCAATCATGTTTGCGTTATCTTCTCCTATTCTTCCTTTACTCAAATTTACCAAAATGATTTTTCCTTCATCCATCGCTTTTCTGAGATTGAGTTTTGTTCTTGCTTGTCCAAAAATATTTCTTACGAGTTTGGAAGAGAGAAATTGTCCAACTTTATTCGTAATTGGAGAGATCGCTTCATCCCTTTGTTTATCATTCCATTTATTAAATTCTGCTGTCCAAAATTTCAAAACTACTGCATCTTTTACACAAGAAATAACTTCTTCACGGAAAGATTTGTCAGTGAGTACTCTCAGTATATGCATAAGCGTAGCATTTGGATAATCTACGAGTGATATGACCACATTTCTCAAAATATATTCTAATCTTGGTCCCCAGCTATTTTCAAATAATTTATTGAATGTAGAGACGACTCCTGAAGCTACGAGATTTTTTTCTTCTTCCGTATTGGCTTGTAACAGGTTGAATCCTATAGGATAATCTGAGTCTGCAACGTCAAATAAAATCACATCATTGATTCTATTAGTAGGGATATGCTCAAGTACCGAATCTACTAGTTCTCCATGTGGATCCAAGAGACAGAGTCCATTACCCGCTTTCATATCGCTGATAATCATATTACTCAAAAAGACTGATTTACCTGTTCCTGTTTTTCCTACGATATACATATGCCTAAATTTATCTTCTTTTTTTATTCCAAATGTTATCTTTTCTCCTCTATAATCAGTATTTCCAAGTATAGTTAGGTCTTTCAGATCAGTACTTTTTGTTGTAGGTAGATTTGTCGGATAGGGGAGTTTTCTATACGGAGTATATTCCAATCCTTTATTGAAATTTTCCATAGTCGGTACGTGAAAAAAATTCTGTGCTTGTGCATGAGTCATACCGTGAAATTTTTCAGATGTCTTGATTTTTATCTTTCCATTGGAAATAAATGGTGCAAATGCTGCGACTATATTTTTTTTCAGAGATTCTCTGATATAGGAATCTTTGGTACTGATTTTATAACTAAATGAACCAAATATTTCTGGTTTTGTTTCTGGTTTTTTTTCTATCGGCGTGCCATCATCATTTTTCTTTTTTGGTTCTCGTATCCGTTTAAAAACAGCATCCATATATTGTAAAAAATTCTTTTTGAGTTTAAAAGTATAGGTGAAATAGATATTAAGTTTGGAGTTTGCGTCTACCAAATTATACAACGAAAATATTCCATTCATCGGATCCATATAGGTTCCTCATCTCGTAAATTCATCTTTGCCGAGCAATGTTCCTTCTTTGGAAAAATTGAGCCAATCTCTGCTTTGTGGGATAGTTATAGGATCTTTGAGTTCAACAAGATCTGAAGTCGGGTAACTAGCAAAAAATGTATTTTCAAAATAATTTTTGAAATCTTTGGGCACTCCAACATATAATTTAATATTAGAATTATTTCCACTAATCATGAAAATTATTTTCTTTTGCTTGAGACTTATAATATTTTTGCTCACGGTATCTCGATGATTGACGCCGCGATCATTGTCTTTGAATGGTTTTATGTGAAAAAAGACATAATTGCTCGAATGATTTATAAGTGCTGTAGTGGTTGTTGGTGTTGTCGCTACCTGTTCAATCTTTGTTTTTTTTCATCATGTTCAGGCAAGCATTTTGCCCAGTTTTTCAGCTTGTTTTAGCATTTTATTTAAAAATTGAGTAAAGTTTCAAAGGAAATACAGTTGAAACCTGCTTGGTTCCTTAATATTATATATATTTTATTATAAAAAGCAAGTATTTGTGATATAAAATAATTGACCCTCCTTACTCAAGGAGGGAATGTCTCTCCCTTGAAATCGGAGAGAATCCCGTTAGGGATAAAGTCAGATGAAGTGGGATTTGTTTACCAGTTGTTTTATAGGTAATTTAGCTTCTGTTGAATAAAAAAGTTTTTTACATACATTTATTGGTGGTTTTTAGCTGTTCGTTGTTTTTGGTATGTATTTATATAGTTTTGATCGTTTTTTTGGCTTTGATAAGGTATGTCTTTTGGCTGAAAATACTGGTAAAAAGAAAGTGAAAGCGGGTGATTTGCTGGTATTTGGTAATCAGTATTTTTTGGCATTGGGAGAAACATTATCATTTTCTGAACAATATCAACATCTTGCTACGACTCAAGCAGAGCTAGTCTATAAAGAATTTCTTTCCGCTTCAGCATTGAAACTGTTTCACTGGATGGTGGAAACCTATTATACAACCTATAAATCTGTGGTAAAACTTTTTTTTGCTAACGATATCCAGAAACTACTAGAACGTGAAGATAAACTCAAAAAAGCAAAAAAAATTGCTTTACCATCAAAAACTGTTTTGCAATATTCATTTTCTCTTTCTCCGGAATGACAGACATTGATTGTTTTTCCTGATTTATGGACTATGTACAATACGACCGATGAAGCGTTTCGTGAACATCCTGCGGTAGTGTCTTTGTCGTCAATTCAGAGTCAGAATCAAAAAGATGTCCATCGATGGGAGATCAAAAAGTGATTGAAATCAATAATTATTTGTACGTACGCTGAGATATTTCAAGATTTTCAAAATTTAAAAAAAATAATTTTTATCGATCCCCATAAGCGATATTATGCTAATCAACAAGACCCGAGATATAAAGTGGCTGATGTGATAGAGGAAATGAAGAAGTTGTATGGTGCGAATTTGGAAATTATGTGAGTATAATCCTAATTTTTAATTTGCAATTTCTAATTTATAATCTCCTAAAAAATTAAATTTATATATAAAAAAAACCTCTGCTGATATGCAGAGGAATGGTTGTTGTTTACGGCACTTTTTTTATTCTATTAAGATGACAAGCATCGAATGAGAGAAATCATCTTCAGTATCCCCATGATTTACATTATATGCTTTCCCATGTGGATTTTCTTTTGAATATTCTAAACCACGTTCTGTCTTTTCTACGTTTTCTTGTGTTTTGGTGAATATCCAATGTTTCGTTTTAAATCCTCCATGTCCATTGTTATCTCCTGGAGTAGGAAATGCAATGAATGCGTCTCCTATTTTCAATTCTCCGAATGTTAGTGGTTCGAAGTATTCTGCAGGCATATCTGCGAATTCTTTTTTTAAATTTTCTGCTGTTTTTGTTGCCATGATTTTTGACTTTTTTATTTATTTTTTGTAATATATCTATTTTATATAAAATGTCAATTATATTTTTTTATTTCTCGCTTTTCAATTAAAAAAACCTCTGCTGATACACAGAGGAGTCATTGTTGTTTATCGCGTTTTTTTTAAATAATTACTAATTGTTTTACTTTATAATAAGTACAATACCTACTACTACAACTATCATACCAATTATTTTTGTTATAGTGATCGTAGGTTGTCCCATAATAAAGAAGCCTAATATTAAGGCTAATGCTGGCATACTCGCCGATATAATACTGACGTATAGCCCAGGTTGATCTGTTGTTATGAGCTTGCTATATATGTACATGCCAAGCCCATTTACTAGTCCTATTATGAGAGCTATTCCTATGTGTTTTATAGGAAGGTATAACTTATGTTGTCCCATCACACTAAAGAAAAGCGGCAATACTGTAGCTATCATGACCCATATTGTAGAAGCAACTGGGTTTGGACTGCCGGACTTATTTACCAAGATTGGCCATGCAGCAAAGCATAAAGCCGTCATTATACAATATATTATGTTTTGCATATTTTTTTGTTTTATTTTTTATTTTTTATATATATTTTACTATATAAGTCAACTATATTTCCTTTTTTTAAACTTTTCGTAAGAGGAGAAATGGTGGCTTTGTAGCTTGATTTGGAAAAATTCGTTATTCTGTATATAATAAGATGGTATTTTACTTCATGTTTTTTTCAATGAGTGTACATAGACTTCATTCCAAATGGAAAATATATTTTCAGATATTGCTTGTGATTTTGTGAGTATTACTCCTTGCTTTCGCTTATCTCAAGGTAGATATGTTTTTGATGAACCAAACAATCACTGATAAACGTCAGGTTTTGTCCTGACAAACCGCACAATTAAAATCCTATACACTTCTTACGGGATATAATAAATTACAGGCAGTTAAAATTCTTGAAGAAAAACAAACTACTATGCCGTGGTCTGATCATATTTCTAAAATGATTGCTATGTTGGAAGATCTTAAAAAAGTTGATACGAGTACGACAGATACTATTGTCCTTTCTGATTTCAATGTCAGTATGGATAAAATAACCCTCAAATGACAGGTTTCCAATTTGTTGCTTTTGTATTATTCTAATCCAACCAAAGGTATTACTTCACTTATCGATAGATTCTCTAATTTGGATTTTATCCAGAATATTCGTATCCAAACCTATGATAGAGTGGGCGATAATAATTATTATGAATTTGTTTTAGAAGCTAATATTATCAATGATGCAGGAACAGGCAGCACAACAAAATAGTCAAATCATCGATAGGTTACTCGGTGAGCAACAACAAAAAAAATCCACGGAAAGCAATACGCTCGCGGAAGATAATCAGGTATTGATTACAACCTCTAGAGTGGTAGGTATCAGATATAGAATTTATTTCATTATCTTGTTACTCGTTCTCGTAGTTTTTGGTAATAATATTCTCTTGCCTGCATTGGATAATTTCCAATCTATACAGACACAAGTCGGTGATATCAATCTCCAAATTTCCAACTTTACCACCAAAAAATTACAATCTGATGCTGATCAAAAATTGATTCAAAAGATCGAAGCACAACAGTCAGATATTGTTTCCTGTCTCAATACCAGAACCAATTGTGATGTTATAGATCCTGCATTGAGAACAAATTTTTCATTTGCTAGATCGTATATTCAACTCAATAATTTGACTGATCCCAAAATGTTTGTCAATGAAAAGATTTTACTCGCAAATATCAATGAATATTTGCTAAGAGATCCAGTGACTCAAGTAAAAAATGGTTTAATCAACCAGATTGCTATTTGAGAACCAAAACAATTTTTCTGAAACCTCTATTATGTTCCTCTCAAACTCAATATTACCTTTGATACCAAGGATGCATTACTTTCTTTTATCGATAATGTAGAGAAGAAAGTGCTTGCTGATATAAATTATCGTGTTCTCTATAAAATAGATAAAGTAAATTATGATATCGCCAATTATACAACCCAACAAAAAGTCGATATCGATTTAAATGCTTACTACTATACTAACTAAATATTCATACTGAAATTCAAGTAATTACCTTCATGTTTTATTTGTGCGTATGTGCATATATGGAAGAAAAACAAATTATAGAAAATGAATATAATCCAGGTCCAATCGATAGTATGATTGTATCTACTTTACAATCTCTTGATAGATGAAGTTTCTGAACCAAGGATAAAATTTTGTTTTTCAAAGAATTGGCATATTTGCTCAAATGATGAGTTTCTCTGTTTGCTGCAATACAACTTATCTGAGATACTTCTGAAAATTATGCGCTCAAAGAGATTTCCAAAACCATTTCTGCATTTCTTCATAGAGGAAAAAGTCTCTCTTATGCACTCAATAGACTCCCTGATTATTTTGATACTGGTGATTATTCGCTCATCAAAACTTGAGAAATGTCTTGAGAACTTCCTATGATTCTCCAATCTCTTGCTACAGAATATGTCTATATCAAAGAAATGAAAAATAAATATATCGGTGCACTGATTTATCCCGCTATTCTTATCGTAGTAGCTATTGTAGCTGTATTTGCTTTGTTTTTGCTTGTTTTACCAAATATATTTTCTATTGCAGAAAGTTTTCAAAACCTTCAATTGCCGTGGATTACTAGAATGCTTCATGATGTTACTATTTTCTTTCAGACTCAATGGAAAACTATTCTCTGAACGGTTGCCTGACTTTCTTTGGTAGGATGAGTATTTTTTTCTACTGAATTTTGAAAAAAAAGCTGGTTTACCATCTTGCTCAATATCCCTATGATTGGGAAGATGACCAAATATTTCTATATTGTAAAGTTTTGTAGATATATGAAGCTTATGATGAATGCAGGTATGAGCTATATCCAGACGTTTCAACTCTTGAGAGATATCTTAGATATCCCTGTATATCATGATATGATTGAACGTATTTTAGTCTGATTAAATAAGTGAGAAAGTATTTATAGCGTATTACAATATGAAACTGAACTCATTCCTTCTGATGTATCAGTAATGATTAAGGTAGGTGAAGAAACTGCAAACCTTTCTAATTCATTGGATAATGTTCTCGAGATGTATCAGGAGGATCTCAATACTATTATTATGCGTTCATCCAAGATTATTGAGCCAGTTATGTTGATTTTTGTCGGATGAATTGTTGTCGTCATTGCACTTGGAATTTTCTGATTAATTCTTCAAATCATGGCATGAGCAGGAATGTAAAATTATTTTTCTAATTTTCAAACATAAAAACTGTCCTTTTAGCAGTTTATTTTAAGTATTGTGAATATTTATTTACATTTGTCAACAAATCGATATAAGATAGCTATGCTTATAACCTATGAAGATTCTAAAGAACCTGTTATAGTGTATAAAGACCAATTATTCGTGCAAAATCGACATAAGGATCATATACAATTTAATCCTCGTAATTTGCTCTTTCTTACGCTATCTTCTCCTCAACTTTGACAACTGACTGACAAAGATGTTTTTGTGCCACATCAAAAAATGACGCAGGATTATCAGGTGTACAAAAAATTACAATTTGAAAAAGAAAAAATGCTTCCGCTTCTCAGGCAGACATTGCTTGATTCGTCGCTTCCTGATATAAATTATTTTCCTATGGGTGATTATGAGACCTCTCCTGGTGTTTCTCCACAGACAATCACTCCTTACGGATGAAAATCAGAATTTCTTCGTTGGATTTCCTGGCTTGGCGACAAACAAGCAATTCCTCATATCAGAGAATTGTTATTTCATACGGAAGATCCATTGTATTATAGAGACATGCCTTTGTGAAAGGATAGTCCATATATCAAGGATGAATGTATTAAGGTATTAGGAGATCTATGAGCAAAAAACGTTCTGTTTGAATATCTTTTACAGGAAAAAAATCCCAAGTACAGATATATCCAAGGTACGCTTACTGCACTTATGCAATGATGATTGACTGATGCTGATCTGCCATTGTTTATGAAATTATGTGAAAGATATGAATCGCTTGATAAACCGGCACATGAATTGTTCGAATATTATCTGGAAAAACTTTTTTGGGAGTGATGGAGTTTATGATCTATGAGAAATCAATATTACAGATGAGTTTTACATGATTATGATACCGACGCTCCTGTACAATGGCTTGTTTGTAAAGCAATAGCCCGTATGTGAACTCAGAAATCAGTAGAATCTTTGGAATATGTTTACCAACATACTGTGTATTATGAATTACGTAAATCTGCTCTTATCGGTATCAGGCATCGAGCTTTTTTACAACAAGATGCTTTCAGACATAAGACAACACAGGTACCAGCTACTTTTATAGAAAAGATATATAAACAATATTGTGATTTTGATAATCGGGAAATGCTTACTATTCCGATGCAACATGCTTTGACAGATACTGCTGATCATGAATATCAAGAAGATTCTCGTAAACGTAAAAAACAAGAAAAAATAGAAGCAAAAAATGAATTACTAGAAAGAGCTAATTATTTCAAAACACTTAAACCATGAGATACTATAGGTATAGATTCTCCGTTTGTGTATTATGATGAAGAGAAACTGACGTGAATAATTATAGAAAATGATTGAAAGACTTTGCTTATTGAATCTCAATTCAACAATACAACTAAAATAGGAAGAAGAAAATTTCTTATAAAAAATTGATTATCAAACTGACCAGCGTGTTTTATTGATGATGATGGATGGTGAAAAAAACCATATTTTTATTCGTTAATTATTCCACAAACAGAAAAGAAAGAATCTCATAATATAAAACCTTCGGATGTTCTTATTCGTGTTCATCAATTTTCTAAGGAAGAACCTGAAAATGATGATTTATTTTTCTAATGTTTATTCTTATAAAAATATCCGCCTAAATCTATACCTCTATCTTTTTATGTTGAATTCACTTCGGTCCAAATAAAGATAGTCTAAATTACATAAAAGAACTGTTCGTTTAAACGAACAGTTCTTTTATTTCTTATTTTATTGGTGAAAAATTTGTAGGTAAGAAATGTATCATATCGAGCGATGTATAGGTCTTTTTTGCTACACCTGCTATCATTACATCGTTACCGAACAAGTTATCTATCGTATCTCCGATTTTTGAAAACAGTTTTTCTTTCTTCATCATATTTCCTTCTGTATACCCTATATATATAGACAGATATTCTTTTCAATCTATTGTATAGTCGTTTTTTGTTGTGTCAATTATGTCTTTCATCTTCAATGGTATGTTTTCAGCATCATATTTGTAAAATATTTTGAGTGCTCACGAACCATTTTTTGTCATCCGCATCTCATTGCTGATATCAAAATTATCGAATCCTTGAGCGTTTACTATATGTACTTCATCTAAAAAAGTTTTTGTCGGAGCTAATATTCCTATAATTTTTACTGTTTTGAGTCCAAAAAAATCATGGAGTTCATCGCCTGGTTTACTAAATAATTTTTCTTTTTTCATCATCAATGCTTCGTCATATCCTATAATCATTTCTGCTCATTGAATGTTGAAATTTCCCGTTCACTGTATTATATGTACATTTGTTGGTGCACTATCAGATCAGATGAATATCTTCGGTACTCCTGTTGGTGTAAATCAAATTTTATTTTTATGATTGATTAGGAAGTCAGTAATGTTGTTTTTTGTCGCTTTGGATGTGTTCGCATTGATCAAAATATTGTTTCCAAATCCTCCTGTTGATATCTGGCCGAACTGCCAAAAGATTCAGAGGAATAGTATTGTTAATATTACGGGTGCTATTTTTGATATTCGATTTTGCTTATTTGGACGATATAATTTGAGTAGTAATGAATTCGTTACTACCGAGACCGAACTTAATGCCATGGCTAATCCAGCGAATTCTGGTTTCAAAATGATTCCAAAACTAATCAATGCTCCTGCTGCGATAGGTATTCATAAAATATTATAAAATAATGAAAAGAAAAGATTCTGTTTGATTTTTCCTACGGTTTCCTTGCTCAACATAATAGCATTCATAATATCGTTCAAATCATTCTTCATGATAATGATTCATCCGCTTTCCATTGCAACGTCGGTTCAGCTTCCCATCACTATTCATAACTCTGCTTGCATAAGTGCTGGTGCATCATTGATTCCATCCCCAACCATGGCTACTTTATATCACTGTTGTTGTAATTTTATCACCTCAGTAGCCTTATGTTCAGGCAATACTTGGGCGATAACGTTATTTTGATGTATTCCTACTTGTTGTGCTATAGCGAGTGCTGTTCTTTCATTGTCTCAGGTAATCATAAATACTTTATATCATGCTTTCTGTAGTTTATCGATAGCACTTTTTGATGTCGCTTTTACGGTATCTGCAACTGCTATATATCATAAAAGTTCTTTTTCATCAGCCAGTAATAATACGGTTTTTCCTTCTGCTTCCAATTTTTCTATATCTTCATTATGGATAATGCTGATCCTATTTTCTGTCAGTAACTTTTTTGTTCATAAATAATAAACTTTATTGCTTGTTCCTTTTACTCATCTGCCAGGTAATGCTTCGAAATCCTGTATATTTATTGTTGCTATTTCTTGCTGTTTTCCATATCTCACTATCGCTTCAGCTAGCGCATGTTCTGATTTGTTTTCTAAAGCTACTGCTATGGAAAGGACCATCTTTTCACTGATGGATCCGCAAGCTATGATATTCGTGACTTCTGGTTTCCCTTGGGTGAGGGTTCCTGTTTTATCAAAGATTATTGCTTGGATTTTACATGCCATCTCTAATGGTTCACCTCATTTGACTAAGAGACCGTACTGTGCTCACTTTCCTGTTCCTACCATAATAGCTGTCGGTGTTGCTAGTCATAATGCACATGGACAAGCGATAACAATTACTGCTGCGAAATAGAGGAGTGAACTATCGAAGCTTGCTCATATGATGAAATATCGAAGAACGAACGTAATGAGTGCTAGTATAATTACTGTCGGTACAAAAATCCTTGAAATGTTGTCTGCAATTGATTGTATTGGTGCTTTCGATCATTGTGCATCTTGAATCAATCTTATTATTTGTGATAATTTTGTATCCAGTCCTACTCATGCCGTCTGCATTTCAAAGCTTCCCAATGTATTTATTGTCCCTGCAAATACTTCTGATCACATTGTTTTTTCCACAGGAAGACTTTCTCCAGTAAGCATCGATTCGTCGACACTACTATATCCATTGATTATTTTTCCATCTACTGGAATCTTTTCTCCTGGCCTTACTATAATTACATCATTGGTTTTTACCTGTTCAATAGGAATATCTTTGCTTTCATTTCCCACTTTTACTCTAGCAGTCTTGGGTGCTAACTGCATTAATTTAGCAATAGATTCTGATGTTTTTCCTTTTGCTTTCGCTTCGAGAAATTTCCCTAAAGAAATAAACATAATCAGAAATGCTCCGATTTCAAAATAGATATTCGGGATTTTCATTCCATCCAGTCAGAAGAGTGATCATGTTTGCATATAAAATGTTATATAGTTGTATACACTATACAAAAAGGCTACACCGGTCCCTATGGCGACCAAAGAAAACATATTTGCTGATTTGACTTTGAGTGCTGATCGTGCTCCCTGGTAAAAATCTCTTCCTATAATAAATTGTACAGGAATCGTGAGTATCAAGGTAATCATCGCTGAAATTGGCATCAAAACTTTGCTATAGGGTAGTCCATACACAAAGTCATAAACCATAAATATAATCATGGGGATACTGAGTATCAGTGCAACAATAAATTTCTTTTTCCAGTAGTGAATCTCTTTTTGTCTTTTTTCGGTCTCTTTCTGAGCATTCAATGTTTCATCAGCAATCACGGCCTTATACCCTAAACGTTTTATAGCTTCTTGTATTTCTGTCATCGGTATTTCTTCTTCATTAAATGTTATAGTAGCTTTTTCTGCAGAAAAATTTACGTTTGCTTGCTGAATTCCTTTGGTGTCTTTTAGTGTATGTTCAATCAATAATGCACAAGAACCACAATGCATTCCTTCGATATCTAAATTTGTTTTTTTCATGATTTTTTCGGCTATCTAAAAATTAAAAAACTTTATATCCTGTATATTTTTCTATCTGTTGTTGTATGTTGTCTTTGGAAGTAAGCGTATCGTCAAAATCAATGGTAGCTGTTTTGAGTCATACATCTACTGATGCAGATCTGATTCCTGATATTTTTTTGAGTGATAATTTGATAAGCCCTTCACATGCCATACAATGAATTTCTGGTACTGAAAAAGTTATATTTGTCATGATCATAATAAAAAAATAAAATTATTGTATTACTATTGTCCCTTGATGCATTCACATAGATCAACAAACTACTTGGTAGGTTCCTGCTTTAGCATTGCTTATTACAACCGTAATAGGTGTGCCATTTTTGACAGGATATATATTAGTATCCAATCATGGGAAAGTCATAGTATTTAAACATCCTGCACCATCTGCTGAAGGAGTGATGATGAGTTTGTAACTTTTTCCCGCAGTCAAATTGATAGTTTCTGGAATGAGACTATATGCATCATGTCCCACGTTCATTGTTTCATATGTGTTTGTTGTATCTATAGTGCTTGTTGTTTTTATAGGTGTTGTAGTCGTTGATATTCTACTTCCTCCACATCATCCTCATCATTGAGTCGTTGTGTTTTTCATCATAGGACAGCTACTTGCTTCATTTATATCTGTCGAAGCTGTTTTTGATCATGTTCCATAATATGAATATCCTGCAATAGCTATTGCCAATATTCATATTCACAATAGTACGATACCCATTTTTCCTGCTCCATTAGAAGTGGTTTTTTTATGTTGTTTTGTCATGTGTAAAAAAATAATAAACTAAAAAACTGTCTGTCGTAGGCAAAATTATTTTACTATAATTTTTGAACCTTGTGACATGCCCATGGTAGCACAGACAAATGGATATTCTCCAGGTTTGACTGCATCAAATGTATATTCTATTTTTTCTCATTTTTTGAGCTCTTTATAGTCTTCGTCCAATCCTGGGATATACATCGTATTTAGACAACTATAGATAGCAACTTGTACGTCGACGATGATTCTGTATTTTTTTCATAGTGATAAATTGAGTACTGTCGGTTGTAATCATTTTTCTCCATAGACCATATTTATAGTGGTTATATTCTGATCGGTAATTGTGGTTTGTGATGTTGTAGAAGGAAGTTTGTTTTTTAACACACCGTACGCATTTGAGACGTTGAATATTCAAAATAAGATTACCAAAACTCAAATTGCTTGATAGGCTACTTGCGCTTTTTTACCTTTGAAAATACTTGTCAAACTTCCGATACTCAAAAGTCCAGGTAATGTCCCAATAGCAAAGAGTGCCATTACTGCCATACCCATCCAAAATTTTCCTGTACCAATTGCGTACATTTGCATGGCGAAGGTAAACCCACAGGGCAGAAAAAATGTTAACCCTCCGCTTATGAGAAGTTTCAAGCGTTTTCCTCATGCTGTTGGTGATTTTTTCTTGTCTATTATGATTTTTTCTTTTTTCATAAATAATTTTCATGTGGGCAAACTCAGTGATATTCAACTTAGTTTGGGTGATATATTGGTTAGATTCACTCCGAGAAAAAGCATTACAATACCTATAATCAACGTCATCACTGACATTACAAAAGGTGATACACTGATTACTGATCCAAAGATACCTAAAATTCCTCAAAGGATTCCAAATCATAGGATCCTTCATCCATTGAACCAAAGCTGCGGAACTATTTTTTTTCCAAAAGATTCTTCTTTATTCTGTTTGTTTTCTTTTGCTGATATTGCCAAAACTAGTCATCCTACTATAGCCATACAGGTAGAAAAACCTGCAGTCAATCAAATCAACAGAACCAATCATAATGATGGTGTACTATTATTGAAATTGAAAGAGAAAATTCCTGCTTGTTTAAAAATAATGTACAATACCACAAATCACAAAAGACTTATAAGTACTATTTTATAATCTTTACTGTTTTTACTTAACCAAGAACGCTTTACCTTTTCATCAGTTACCTCGTATCAACATTCTTGAACAATATTTTTGATATCATCAAAATCAGGATCTTGTTCATATCAGATCTGTATTGTTCATTTGGTGAAATTTGCTTCTACGGATTTTATTTTTTCGATATTTGAAAGAGATTTTTCCAATAGTAATTTGCATGAATTACAGTGCATGCCTTTCACGTTTATTTTTGTTGTTTTCATAGTACAAAAAAACGATATAAATATGTATGTATAATTTTTATACATCAAAATTATTATATCCTTTCTAACTCAAACTTACTATATTACCAAAAAGATCAGAAAATTTTTGATATTTGATATCTGGGTTTCGTCATGGACTCCATGTTACGTATTCTCTATGTGTACTTATTGTATAGGCATTTTTGATGAGATAATTGAATTTTGGTACAATACTTTGTATGTGGGCTATGTATTCCCATTGTATTTGCGTGTTTGAATATTCACTTGATACGGTAAGTTCACAACAGCTTATACTATGCGTCTTATCTTTTGTGGATTGGTTATTTTCGTGACAATGTCACATTTCCATTTCCTTGTTTGTATGTGAAAATACTCCCATAGTACTTGCGTGTACAAGTGTGTTTATGGAAAATATATATACCATAAGTGCTATTATTGAAAGAATTCTCTTCATGCAATTTGCTAAAATAAAATTACTGCCTACTATTTGTTTTGAGCTGTCTTTA
This sequence comes from uncultured Candidatus Peribacteria bacterium, assembly GCA_964613015.1. GTDB lineage: Bacteria > Patescibacteriota > Gracilibacteria > Absconditabacterales > Absconditicoccaceae > CAJBLF01. The sequence continues at coordinate 24,639 of CAZTFP010000010.1, forward strand.
CTATCGTCAATACTTCTTCGATCATACTGTCCATTTTTTTCTTATCATCGGCTTTGACTGCATCTACAAAACAGCAATTTAAATGTCCATCTAAGAGCTGTAAGTTTATGTTTTTTAATAACCCAATTACCGCTAAGTTCTGCTGGATGATATCTATACAATATTCGTTTTTTTCTGCCATGATTACTATTTTGTCTAAGAGACTTCTTGCCTTTTTGAATGCTATGAGTTGTTTCTTTTTTTGATCGTTTGTATGCATAGTATATTCTAAAAATAAATATTTCCCATACCTGTGGGGTAGGTATAGTATATGCAAAAATTTTGAGAATGCAAATCTTTTTTATTCGTTCAAATGACTAAACGTTTAAACGATTGAACGCCTGTCTTTTTTGTTGAAAGCTTAAGAATAATCTATACAAACAAAGTATTCTTTATTTATTAGCTCATATGAAAAAAGGGTTCACTCTTATAGAGATGATTATTGTCCTTGTGATTATTGGTATTTTGATGGCAGCGACTATGAGATTTTGATCTGGTCGTATCGTAGATCTTAAGGCACAATCACTCAAAGAACAATTTGTTGGCTATTATAATGAATTTTATGGTCAGAATATGACTTCAAGTTTTCGTGATGGAAAAAAATATCAAACACTAACTATTACTTTTGAAACTGGTATCTGGTATCAGGTTGATCAAGGACCATTTGTTGTAGAACCAAAGCTCTCTGGACTTGTATTTCGTCAGCTTATGCTCGATAATCAGCAAGTTGCTATCGTTAATCTTCAGCTTACTCCTTATATTCTCTGATGTTCACTTACTTCTCAATCGACCACAGGAAGTACCTTTTCTTTTGAGACGTATGTATCAGAAAACGGTAAGCAATATTGTTTTGAAATTAAAGCGGAAACGTGTAAACTTGTAGAAATGAAGTGTCCTACTATTTAAATGATTATTGTCTCTCTATGTATAAGAAGTTATGATTTACTTTTATTGAAGTGATTATTGCTATCACCGTTTTTGCTATAGGTGTGCTTGCAGTTTTGCGTTTAATTACACAAAATTTGGTAACGCTTGATATCACGCAATCTCGTACTATGGCTACTTTTCTTGCTAAAGAATGAATAGAACTTGCATATAATATCAGAGACTCAAACATTGCCAAATGATTGCCACGAGATTGTGTCTTAAAAACATGATTTGTTCTCGACGTCCTTTGAAATGTTGTAGATCTAGAACATGTCTGTCTATGGAATTTTTCTTCTTGAGTACAAGATAACAAAATTTTACAATTATCTTTTGACGCTACCTGATATATCTATACCTATCCTGTCGATGCTGGCACAAATTTTGCTGAACTTTGGAGTGGTAATAGATTATATTTTGCTACCTGAACCGTTTGATGACATCAAATTTTCTGGTATTCTTCTCGTCCTGTACCAGGAACTCCTCCTAGTGTTTTTTCTAGGTATATTCTGTTTACTGGTGTGCGTGAAGGAAATACTATATTACCATCTGAAAATATTCTAAAAATAGAATCGCATGTTCTCTATAATAAATGAACGAAAACGTGAGAAGTGGTTCTGGAAAGTTTTATTTGAAATCATTAATCCTCTATGAAAATTAGAAAGTGATTTACGCTTTTGGAATTGATAATCGTGATGGCCATTCTCGGTATTCTTTTTGTTTTGCTCCTCAGAACGTATAATCGGATCGCTACTATGGTATTTCGTGTACAACAAGAAAAGGAGGTGACCCAAGAAATACTGCAAATTTCTCAACTTATTCAAAATTTTTCTGACAGAAATACTATTGACTATGCCAAATATGATCCTCAGTGAAGCACTGGTTTGTTGGCTACTCAATGAATCACAAATATTTTATATTTGACTGGGCAAGATGGCGAGATGAGTTTCTTTGCAAGTGGTACTAATTGTGTGGATCCTGCTGTAGAATATGTGTTTACGGGTGCATGATCTTGATGTTCGTTATATATGACCAAAAATGCTAGTTCTATAGAGCTTATCAATCCAAAAAAAATTATCATCAGTTCTATTGTGTTCAAAATCATCCCTTTCGCTTCTCAAGAACAATATTTACATTCTGACACCTTGTGTACGACGGGAGAATATCTTCATTGTCTGAATACTCCTGGATTTCGAATGATTTTTAAAGCATATAGTGTAAATTATTGACGTCAGTGGGCGACACATGTCGTTATTCCATTTCAACAATTCTTTTGAAAAAATTAAACAATACTATTAATTCATTTATTCATCTTTTACTCTTACTAATCTCTATATTTTATGAGAAATAAACGTGGAAATATTAGTATTCTTGTAATCTTTGTCTTGTTAGCTTCATCGCTTTTGGGAATTTTATCGATGAATTTTGTTCAACAAATGATACAACAATCTACGGTTGTCCATAATTACTATAAAGCGTATTATCTCTCTAAAGCTGGTATAGAGCTGGGACTTTCACAAATCAAACATCGTGGAATATGATTTAATTATGTGGTGAATACGTGAGATGCTATTGTCGTTGATAATTTTTTTTCTGGATTCACGTTTAGTATATCGACAAATATTTCTGGTACAGCAGCATTATTGTCCAAAAAGTTTTGGCAGGATAGCAGTTGTCAGTTTCCTTATATTTTGAGTGGTGGTGATTCTTTGATTGTACCACTTTTTAAAGAATTCTATACCTGATGAGTTGCTGAAAGTTTTCAATCGGGCATAGCATATCAAAATCTCGCCGATTTATTCAAAAATGATCAGATAGAATTTATTTCTAGTTTCCCCTGAGAGGTTACTTTTTGAATGCTTATATTGTCTGGTAATGAGCTTTCTCCCGATGGAATATTTTTCAAAACATGAACGTTGGCTCCTTGATGATTATCTGCTTTTAGACAACAATTTGAAACGTATTTAGCTACTATAGATCCAATACTTTATCCGCTAGAATCACAATTGAAAAATGATTATCAGAGGCCTCGACTTATAGAAAACTGATTTACTATGTATTTTATGATATCAAATAGTACCGACACTCCGCAATCTTTTTGTGTATCACTTCATCAGCAACAACCACCTATTCCCTGATATCTAGATGTATTACCTACCGATACGTTCTTTCTTGAAAGTCAGGCATCGTATGGTAACCAAAAAGTTGCTTTGGATGCTTCCTATGCCCAGCCGATTCCTGGATTCTTGTTTAATACCTATAGCACCTATTAATATTTTTTATCCTTATTGACTTTTCTGTCTAAATAGTTATTTTTTGTGTTCTCAAAAATAAAAATTTCTAATATATATATCAAATAAAAATAAAATCCTATGGTAACCAATTTAACTGCTATTTCTCCCGTAGATGGAAGATATGGCAAACAAACAGAACTGCTTAGTCCCTTCTTTTCTGAATTTGGACTTATTCATTATCGTTTCATTGTAGAAGCAAAATATCTTATCGCATTGGTAGGTATCTTACCGGAATTGAAACAGATAAAGGATACTTCAATTATTGATTCTCTCCAGAGAGAAATGGCTATTTTTTCTCTCGATGATGCTCAACAGGTTAAAACCATCGAAGAAACAACCAATCATGATGTGAAGTCAGTAGAAGTATTTATGCGCGATTTGCTTCATGGATATCCAAAAGAACTGGAATTCATACATTTCGCTCTTACGTCCTTTGATACGGATGGAATGGCTAGACCATTGATGCTCAAACATGCACATGAACAAGTTATAGTTCCCTTGTTTATGAATGTCCTTCATTCATTGGAAGTTGCTGCTCAACAATGGCAACATGTTGTTATGCTTGCCCGTACTCATGGACAACCTGCTTCTCCTACGTATATGGGAAAAGAGATTATGGTGTTTGTGGAACGATTGAAGGGTCAGATAAAACAATTTGAGACTATTCCTTGGTCTGCAAAACTTGGCGGCGCAACTGGTAATTTGAATGCGCATTATGTTGCGTATCCAAACATTGATTGGCATACATTTTCTACTGAATTTGTTGCCTCTTTGGAACTTGTGCGTACTCCACTAACCACCCAAATTGAACCCAATGATAATTTGGCAGCCTATTGTCATAATTGGGTACGTATCAATAATATTCTGATTGATTTTGTCCGTGATATTTGGGGATATATCATGTTGGAATATTTAAAACAAAAACCCAAATCAGGAGAAGTTGGTTCTTCTACCATGCCCCATAAGGTAAACCCTATAGATTTCGAGAATGCAGAAGGAAATCTTGGGTTTGCTAATGCAATGCTTGAGCATTTTGCATCAAAGCTCACTATTTCCCGGTTTCAGCGTGATCTCAGTGATTCTACTGTGGTTCGTAATGTGGGTGTTCCTTTGGCTCATGATATTATTTCTTTTAATTCTATCCTCAAAGGGATGAAGAAAATTGAAATAAATCTAAAAAAAATCAATCAGGATTTGGATGATAACTGGGCGGTGATTTCCGAAGCAATTCAAACAATTCTTCGTCGTGAAGGATATCCTAATCCCTATGATGCACTTAAAGAACTCACGCGAACTGGTGAAAAAATCACCAAAGACAGTTTACATATGTTCATTGATTTATTGGATGTACGTGATCCGGTGAAACTTGAGCTCAAAGAGATTACTCCATGGAACTATACGGGAGTGGTTTTGTAAATTTTATTGTCATAATTATGCTCCGGCTGTATTAGCTGGAGTTTTTTTAATTCCTTGACTTATCTTATATAATATTTATGTTTACTATTCATGTAAATAAAAATTTCACATTAAATAAAAATTAAAAAAAATTACGTATGAAAAATGTACAAAAAAATGCATTGATTTCCGTGTATAATAAAAACGGAATTGTAGAATTTGTTCAAGGATTAATCATTCTTGGTTACAAAATTTTTTCTTCAGGTGGTACTGCAAAAAAGCTTATGGAAGCTGGCATTGAAGTGACTGATGTCGCGACACTTGTTGGTGGAGGAGCAATCCTTGGTCATCGTGTAGTCACTATTTCCCGTGAATTACATGCAGGTCTTTTAGCTAATAAACTTAGCGAAACTGATATGCAGGAATTACAGGAACTTGGACTCCATTGTTTTGACCTGGTATGCGTTGATTGTTATCCACTCAAGGAAGAAGTTGTTAATCCAAGTGCAACACTTGAATCAGTCATAGAAAAAACTGATATCGGTGGTCCTTTGATGATTCGTTCTGGTGCTAAAGGTAATAGGATAGTGGTATGTGATTTCCGGGATCGTATGGCTGTTCTTGAATGGCTCAAAGCCGGTTGTCCTGATGAAGAAACATTTATCAATGGTCTTGCTGCAAAAGCTGAAGCTTATGTATCTGCCTATGTACTCACTTCTGCAATGTATCGTGGAAATGGGAAATACTATGGTTTCATCGGTGAAAAAACTCATGATCTTCGTTATGGAGAAAATCCATGGCAAAAATCACTTGGACTTTTCGAAACTTTTGGTGGTAGCAATGATCCACTTGCTCTGAGCAAATTCAAAGTGATATCTGGACAATTCGGACATGTCAATTGGATTGATTTGGATCGTAAATTACAAACCATGACTCACATTATGGCCGGGTATTACAAAAATCGTTTATGGCAGGACATGGGAATAGGAACCACATCAGGAAAGGAACCCTGTATAGCATTAGGAGTGAAACACGGTAATTGTTGTGGTGCTGCTCTTGCAAGTACTTCCATCCAGGCTTTGGCAGATATGATTGATGGAAATCATTTAAGTATTTTTGGGGGAGCTGTTATAACCAATTTCCCTGTTACCAAAGAACTTGCTGAAATGCTTATACATTTTCATTCAGGTTCTGGTAAAAGACTTTTGGATGTAATTGTAGCACCAAGTATCACCGAAGAAGCATTGGAAGTTCTTAAGCGAAAAAATGATGCTTGTAAGATGGCAGTCAATCCTGCTTTAGAACATCTTGGACCCGATTGTTTGGATAAAGAACCTCTCATGAGAAAAGTACGTGGTGGTGTTCTTGTCCAACAGAACTATGATTTCGTTCTTGATTTGGATGCTGATCATGTAAAAAGGTATGCTTCTATTCCAAAATGTTTTGGTCAGGAAAAGATTGATACTGTTCTTGCTTGGGCCGTTTGTGCTACGAGCAATTCGAATACTATCACCTTGGTGAAAAATGGAATGCTGATAGGAAATGGTGTCGGACAACAGGATCGTAAAGAATGTTGTGAGCTTGCTATCAAACGTGCTCAAGAAGCTGGTCATCTTACCAAAGGTGGTGTAGCATGTAGTGATTCTTTCTTTCCGTTTCCTGACGGACCTGAAACACTTATTGCTGCCGGTGTAAAAAACATTTTCTCATTAAGCGGTTCAGTCAATGATAAATTAACGATTGCTCTATGTGAAAAAGAAAATATTTCACTGACGTTGATACCAAATACTGAAGGCCGAATGTTTTTTGGTCATTAAGATAATTATTTTTTGGTCTTTCTATCCGGGCTTATTGTCCCGGATTTTTTTAATTGAGATGCAATAAAAAGCTGAAATGAAATGAAGTTTTTTATGACGTCGAAATTATATACTTTTATTTCAAAATATATTAATACAAAAAAACTCTCCGTGTATTTCGAAGAGTTTTTCCCCCATTTATGTAAGTCCTAATTGCTTGTTTGGTAACTATAATTTTCCCATCAAATCTTCCATCTTTCCTGCTTGTTCCGTTTTAGCTTTTTGTGATAATTCATCTCTATCGATGGTTTGTATTACTGCTTGCCATCTTTTGAGTCTCATCTCTCTTTCTTGATCGATGGTGTTTTTCTCGTTTTCATCTTCAGCTTTGAGTGCATGGAGGTTCATCTGTTCTTCGATGTAAATTTCATATAATCTGAGAATTTGAAATGATCGTAATTCAGATACTGTTTTTACTACACTTTGATCTCAACTTTTGACTGCTATGTATAATTCTTTTTCTTCTTTCTTTTCTTCTTTTTTGAGTTCATAATCACTACTAAAAGATCATATTACTAATTGTTCCAAGAGATCTCGATCAAAATCATTTTTAAGTTCTTCTGGAGTTTCATACGGTAGTGCCTCAAACTTTGAAAGATATTCGGTGTACCAGATTTGATCTTTGATATCTCCTTGAATGGGGCCAAATAAACTTTCGTATTTTTCTACGATTTGTTTTTTTTCAGGTTTTTCTCTGAGCTCTTCTACAAATGCTTGAAAATCAAATAGCATTTTTTTGTTGTATAAATAGTAAAAATTTATCTTAACTTGCTAGTTAGTTTATGAATATATTATAATAATTCAACATAAAATTTATTTCATATACCCATTCAAGAATTCTTTCCAATTCATTGCTTTTTTTCCTTCGGGCTTGAGTTGGATGTCGAGTATTGCAGGGTTGAGATTTTTATCTTGAAATACTGGAGCTTCCTCATTACTGTTGTATACTGATTCATTGAGCTTTAATGACTCAATGATAACTCTTTTATCATTTATCATAAAATAAATTTTTGGCCAAAGAGAGAATGCACGGTATTTGTTGTAAATCGTTTCGAGGCTCTCCGTTCGTGGATTTATTAGTCAGGATTCTTTTTCTATTTTTCCACAATAGGTCGCATTATGTTCTTGTTGTTTTACTTCTCCGAGAATTTTTTTCCCGTATTTTCGTAGGGTATCGTTCAAAAATTTTGGACCTATTTTTTTTATTTCATCTATCAATTCTTTTGTTGTCCAGCTAAATGGTATCGTAAATTTGAGTACATCAATCATATTTCCTGTGTCCATCGTTGCATCCATTTTCATAATAGTGATTCATGTTTCTTTATCATTATTTAAGAGTGTAGATTGGATAGGTGAAGCACCGCGATATTTGGGTAATAATGATCCATGGACATTTATTGGAGCAATTCTTGGAATATCCAAAATAGCTTGTGGAATTATCTTTCCATACGCTATGACAACCAATAGATCTGGCTTTTTTTCTTTGAGTCGCTCTCCGAATGCTTTCCCTTCTTCTGATTTCTCAGGATTCAATTTTGTCGGAGTATAGATAGAGAGAATATCTGCCAATATTTCTGGTAACTCTTTGATTCATGCTTTCTCATTGAAGTGTCATTTTCATTCAAATGTTTTTAAGATTGCTTTATCAAAATTGTTTTTGTAATATTTTTTAGCCGAATCATACGGAATGTACGGATCATTGTCCGAAAGATATATAATATGCTCACCTACTAATCTTTCTAATTTATCCGTGTCAAATTCTTGTTTCTGATAGTTTTTTAAATGTTCTTTTGCTTCTGCAAAAACAGGTATTTTTTTGGTTAATTCGTCTATATTGTTCTCTCTAAATGCTGGAGCAACAGAAATTAATTTTGCTACTTTTTTTCCTGTCGTTGTGAGGAAGTGGTTTGCTAATAGACATCCTAAACTATGTCCGATAATTATTGTTTTTTCATTTATTTTATCTGCGTAATTTTCTATGATATCATCAAGTTGTTCTTTCAATATTGGTGTGTTCGTGTTTTTGGGAACAGGAGTATATGCTGTTATTCATTGTGATTCTAGTACAGCTTTTAATCGAGGAAACCGGTTGCTTCTGCCATCTCATCCGAATCCATCTAGAAGTATAACGTTGTTTATGGAGGATGAGGAGAATAATTTCTTAGCTTCTGATTTTATAATATTTTCATTCATTTCCATTCATCTTCCTGATGGTTTATCACATTGCGTAACTATTCCTACTACTTCAAATCTTTTATCATCTGTTAGTTGTTCGAGAAAAGGTACGCCTATAGGCGCTGAGGAAAAGAAAACCACACGATAATGATCAGGGTCGTGTTTTTTGTGCATACTTGGTGTGCAATGTAAAACCCTATCACTAGCATAAAAAATTCCAGGCCAAAATCCATATCTTTTGAGTACGGTGATACTATATTTGCTACAATGTGGCTCGTGTGCACATATTCTTCCTTTTAACCAAAAAGACGGCAATCACTTGTCAGGAGAAAGCGTATATTGGTATATGGTAATTATTCGAATTATTGGTTTTGCTAATCATTTGTTGATTTTTTTTAGAAAGTTCATCATTGAAATACTATATAAACGGTTGTGAGTGTAATTACTTGGTATACAATTACAAAGATTTTTTTTATTTGAATTCAAATACCTAAACGATACACTATCTTAGCGATAAAACGCTATTTTTGATGTCTATTATTATTTTAACGACATGAATCAAAACATCTTCTTATTTACGGGGCAGGAGACCTATCTTCTGGATAAAGAACTCTTTAGACGAAAAGAGTGATTTCTTCAAAAATATTGACCAGATAGTGTTTTTTCATTCACTTTAGACAATTTGGATATAGCACAGATTAAGCAAGCAATTTATAGTAGTGGATTATTTACTACAAAAAAATTAATCCTTGTTAATTGACTTCCTTTGGATGCTACCACTAAACTTTGAGAAGATATTACCAATCAGTTGCAACTATTTGTAGATGTTTTGATTAAATCTGAAGGTAAAATTCCCGATGATTCTTTATTGGTATTTATTAGTTCTACGCCCGATAAGAGGCTGAGATTGTATAAATTTTTAGAAAAAAATGCTACAGTCAAAGAGTTTATTCAGCTCAAACACAACGATTTAGAACAGTTTGTAAAGAGAGAATTGAGTGATTGTATTATAGATCACGCTACTATCCAATATTTTCTCACAAAAGTTTGATCAGATTTATATCGTATTTGGTTTGAATGTGATAAGCTCAAAACACGAACTGCCATCAAACATCAAAAACATATAGATGAAACCATGATTGATTTGATTGTCTATGGTCATGTAGAGACTGATTCATTCGCGCTTTTGAAAACATTGTTTGCTGATAAAATCCAGGCCATAAAAATTTTGGAAAAAATTCAAGATTGATGAGCTGATCGAAATCAGTTTGCCTGAATGCTTTATCGAGCTTTGAAATTCTATATATTCATGTTAGATTTAGATGAAATGGGTGTCAATGATACCAAAGATATTGCTTCGTTTCTCAAAATGAATCCTTGGCAGGTTAAGAATGAATATACCAAAATTTGACTATTGAAAGCTAATAAAAAAAATATAGAAAAGTTTTATAGTCAATTAGTGATGCTTGACGCTGGCATCAAATCATGAAAATTTCCGGACACGTATTTCTGGTTGGGAATTAAAAAATTGATTAATGAATTATCATACCAATAATACTTAGTTATTTTATGATTTATCTTACCAATAGCTTCGAAATTTTATTTATAGTGTGGTTTATGAAGAAGATAGTAGTTATAGTTATTTTTGTTTTGTTGGGTATCTGAACGGTCAGTGCGGATTTATCAGACTGATTATTTTGTTTGATAAAAAAGGATCAAGTAACTATTTCACTCAAACAAACTCAGTGATATTATAAATGTACTGATACTATAGTTTCTTTGGAACATTTGATTATAGCAACAGCAAAAGATCTTATGAACATACAAACATATATCAATAGAGGTCGTGACCTAGACTATCGAAAAACTATTAAGTTACAAAAAAAATCATTATTAGATATATTACAACTTTCTAGAACCACTATTTTGACAAATATGAAAACGTTTGAATCTACACTTATCCAAAAATCGATACAATATTTTATTATAAAAATCACTCCTTATACAGTCAAACTTCAAAAATCTTTGGTTACCATCCAAGCATTGACTGGAGTCGTGACGCCAGAGCTTAATTCTTATACACTCTTACTCAAAGCACAAATGGATACTATAGATCAATTGAGTAAGGCTACTACTCAGGTAGAACTTAGTCATTTGCTTACCCAATACGTTTATCTCAAACAACAAATAGAATGAAAATCTGAATAATAACTTCAGGATCTGAAACATTAAGTTTGTTCAAATTCCTTTCTCTGTATAATCATGACTATGTTGTGTATTATGATTTTTTTCATTGGCCGTACGGTGATAAATTGTTTGATCAATCGTTGGCTTGTGTAGAAAAAGGTATTGAATATCTCACTACACAAGGTGTTGATGCTATTATTGTTCCTCCTATATATGAATTGTATTTAACTCAAAATTCAAATCTTAGAGCCTGAAGCCAAAAAATTATTCCTTTGTTTACAACATATGTATTGAAATATTGTTTTACGTATTCACTCGTTGGTAAATTAGGGCTTTTCTGAGATTTTGCTGATATAGAGAAAGCACAAAAACTAGTAGAAAATCTTGCAAAACACTATGTACTTCATGCTCATCAAACCGTTATCAAAAAATTTCATTTCCCTTTTGCTTATCGAACCAAAGAAACCCCACTTCGAAAATATTATCTCACAAGTCTTTCGTATTCTCATATTCTTGTCAATAAAATTATTAAATTTGATCTGAGATATTTTAAGGATGCAATGGTTGATACACTTATTCCTCTCAATTATTGATATTTTCACTACCAGACTACGATTACCAAATTTTTAAATTTCAAAAAGATTCGTTTTCATACTTTAGAAATATTGGATACGGTTTTCCAGGGGATTATTGAATCTAAAAAGAACCAAGAAAAAAAAACATATTCAATAAAAATAGCGTATACGTGAAATAATGAAATTTTACTTAGAGAAAAAAGACTTATTTGGCTTTTACAAAGAGGTAAATCCCATGAGATTATATGGGAAAAAATTTAGATTTTGTTGTATATTGATGGATAGTTTGGGGTTATTGAGAAAAAAAATTGATGATATTGATGGACGTATTATTGATCTTTTTGTAGAAAGATTTTCCATAGTGATTGATATATGAATCTATAAAAAATCTCATCAGCTCTCTACCTTGGATAAGGTAAGGCGAAAACAGATACTTCAGAAATGTATCATTCAGGGCAAGGAAAAGTGATTATCTAAAACATTTATTGTTGAAATACGAAACATCATCCATAAAGAAACTCTAAAAATCCAACAATAAAAAAACTCCCTATTGATAAGGGAGTTTTTTGTTCGTTAAAGAATTATTTTTTAACTGCTTTAGCATCTTTTTTAATAACTTTTTTTGTTGTTTTAGTGTCTTTTTTATTGCTTATTTTTTTTATATCTTTTTTTATAATATTTCCAATTTTTTTTGCTGTTTTTTTAACGTCTTTTTTTATAATATTTCCAATTTTTTTTGCCTTTTCAATATCTTTCTTTATCTCTTTTTTGATTATAATTACATCTTTTTGAAATTCTTTTTTAAGTGTTTTTTTTGCTTTGTTGACTTTCGTTGTTACTTCTTGTTTGATAGTCTTTTTTTTTGTGATTTTCCCCCCCATAAGTGATGTATTAAAAAATAAAATAACGTACTCTATACCAAATGTATACTGTCTTTATATATAATTACAAGAGTATAAAAAAATCCTCCGTAGTGATTGTGGAGGATTTTTTTATATTCGATAGAAAATTATTTTTTGATCTTTACTGCAGCTCGTCCTACCAATTTCTTAACAGCCTTTTTAACTGCTTTTTTAGCAACTTTTTTAGCTACCTTTTTTTTAGCTACTTTTTTTACTTTTTTAGCTACTTTCTTAACAGCCTTTTTGACTGCTTTTTTAACAACTTTTTTAGCTACCTTTTTTTTAGCTACCTTTTTAATAGCCTTTTTAGTAACTTTTTTAACTGCTTTTTTAACAACCTTCTTAACAGCCTTTTTAGCTACTTTTTTAGCAACTTTTTTTGCCATTTGTGAGTAATGATAAAAGATAAAAAGAAATTAACGTACTAAATATATGCTATTTATAGATAAATGCAAGTACTTTTTTTCAAAAGCAAATCAAAAAAAGGTATATAATATTCTGTGTATTTTTTCTTCTTTACTACATATTCTCTATCATTTCTCTTGTTGCTCGTATTGCTTTTTTATTTTATAATATTTTGTGTGTATATCTTTTTGGCAGTTTATATCATACAAAACTTATTCTATATTTATATTTCTGTATTCTTATTTAATGACTAAGACCCGGGAATTCCCGGGCCTTCACTTTGGTTTAATTTTCGAAATATTCATCAATGATGTTGTTACTTTCTTGATGATTTTTTTCGTATTCTGATCTTGTTTTTTGTAGTGCAGCGATTGTTTTTTGCTGCTTTCTGGTTAATCTTTTCGTTCCTAACCCTGGTGTTGTATCGTTTAATTTTTTTTCACGATACTCATCGTAGTGGTTTTTCGGTCTCAAAACTTTGGCTACTTGTTTCGCTATTCTCGAGGCCAAAGCACGAAGCTTTATTAAAAGATTGTCGCTAAATCTTTTAACTTTTTCTTCAAATTCTTCAAAGCGTTTCAGATCTTCAATAAATCCTTTTACACGATATTCAATCCAATAGCCAAATGCTTTGATGAATCGTTGTAATTCGTCAGGATTTTCATGTATAAATTCATGGAATCCTTTGGGTGCTTCGTAGAACCATTCTTTTGTTGTTTCATCATCTTTTACGAGTCTTGGCAGATCACTAGGACATGGTATAACCAAAACTCTTCCTTCGCTAGTCGCGATAATTCTGATTGTTTTCATAGTTGACGATTTATATTGTTTGTTTTTATTTTCCATTTTTCTTATATGTATATTGCTATAAAAGTCAACCAATTAGGGGATTACTTTTTTTGTTTTTTCCATTGTTTTATTCTTTGAATTTGGTATTATCGGTACACTGTCTGCTCTTGCAGATATTTATAGTTATTGTCATAATAATTATCTGTTTGATGATTGTTTGTATATTAACTATAGATTCGATGTCATGAAAACTTTCAAAAAAAACTTCATGTTTTCATTGTATCTTATATGTTTTAACATTTGAAAAAATAGTATGTTTGAAAAAATTATTACCTTTATCGCTGGAGATTATAATCAGAAGCAACTCAATAAGTTTCTCCCATTGATTACTCAAATAAATGAATATTCACATCAATTTGATGGTCTTTCTGATGATCAAATTAAAGCTAAAACTCAGGAATTTAAAGATAGACTTACTAATGGTGAAACTTTAGATGATATTTTACCTGAAGCATTTGCTACTGTTAAACAAGCATGTAAAAGGATGGTTGGTAAAGAGCTTGAGGTCAAGGGTGAAATAGTGACATGGAATATGGTTCCTTACGATATGCAGTTGCTTGGAGGAATTATTCTTCATAAGGGAATTATTGCTGAAATGAAAACGTGAGAAGGAAAAACATTGGTTGCTGTTATGCCTGTGTACTTAAATGCTTTGCTTGGTAAATGAGTACATGTAGTTACTGTCAATGATTACTTAGCTTCTCGTGATGCTCAGTGGATGGGACATGTATATTCTCGATTGTGATTGTCAGCTTGATGTGTGACTAAAACCGTTCCACTTCAAAAAAGAAGAGAAGAATATGGTAAAGACATCACCTATATAGAAAATTCAGAACTTGGATTTGATTTTCTGAGAGATAATTTGGTTAAATCTATGAAAGAGAGATCACTTGTTCGAAGACCACTTCATTATGCTATCGTGGATGAAATTGATAGTATTTTGATTGATGAAGCGAGAACTCCATTGATTATTTCTGAACCAAATGCTGAAGCAACAGAAAAATATTTGTATTATTCCCAAATAGCAAAGTGATTGATCCCTTGTACTGACAAGAAAAAGGTATCTAAGTGATTGCTTCAAGAACTTCTTACCGATGTTAAAGCAGGTAAAGATCAAGAAGAAAATGGGGATTATTATATTGATGAAAAAACTAAATCTGCGTCATTGAGTGGAAGAGGTATTACCAAATTGGAACAGATACTCAAAGTAGAAAATCTTTATAAAGACCTTTGATACGAAGAGATTCATCATATTGAAAATGCGGTTCGTGCACAAGCGGTTTACGAAAAAGATAAAGAATATATTGTCAAAGATAATGAAGTACTTATTGTGGATGAGCATACCGGTCGTACGATGCCAGGAAGAAGATTTTCCGAAGGTTTACATCAAGCGATAGAGGCTAAAGAAGGAGTTAAAATCCAGAAAGAATCTAAAACACTTGCAACAATTACCTATCAAAACTTTTTTAAACAATACACCAAGCTTGCTGGTATGACTGGTACTGCATTGACAGAATGAGAAGAATTTGAAAAGATTTATGAACTTTCTGTGTTGGAAATCCCAACCAATAGGCCGACAATCAGAGTAGATAGAAATGATAAAGTATATTATAATGAATCTATCAAATGGAAATTTGTCAAACAACATATCCAGTTTGCTCATGATATTGGACAACCTATCCTTATTGGTACTGCCAATATTGCTACGTCTGAATATGTTTCTAGACTCTTGGAAAAAGATGCTATTACGCATTATGTATTGAATGCAAAATTTCATGAACAAGAAGCACATATCGTTTCTCAGGCAGGAAAATATAAAAGTGTTGTCGTTGCAACCAATATGGCTGGTAGATGAACAGATATTAAACTTGAACAATGACTCAATGATAAACTTGCTGACAATTACGCAAAATGGATAAAGAAACAGGTACTTACAGATAAAAAGTGACTATCTATTGATATCTATTCTTCTATAGAGTTTGAACTTACTATGGATGGTATGAGACGTGAACTTGATATGAGTGATGAACTTATTAGACAAGCAGAAAAAGATCGAGTGAGTCATAATGGTATTGTCATGAAAATAAAATTTAATCGTAACAAAAAAGAAAATACTGATGCATTCGTTGAATTGTTTTGCAAACCTGCTGATATGGAAGCAAAAGAAACTTTAGAACAAGATTTTCATTACGGACTTTTCATCCTTGGAACTGAAAAACATGAATCAAGGAGAATCGATAATCAGTTGAGAGGACGTGCCGGTAGACAATGAGATCCATGAGTTTCTGTATTCTTTGTTGCTCTTGATGATTTGATTATGCGTAAAATGTGATGAGAAAGAATCCAATGAGTAGCAGCAATGCTGCTTGGAAAAACAGAACTTGAAAACCTTGAACTTAATCAAAAACAATTTACAAGTTCGATAATCAGATCTCAAAAACAAATGGAAGGTCGACATTTCGGTATAAGAAAGCACCTTTTCGATTATGATAGTGTTATCAACAAACAAAGACAAGCTATTTATAAAAAAAGAGATGATATCCTTGGTAGTGAAACTGATGAGGAACTTAGAAAATATTTAGTGGAACAAATCAAACTTGAGATCGAACAAAACATGAGTGATATCGTTCATCAACAGATAATGAATGCTCAAGTCTTGGGACAATCTATTGCACAATTTCTTCGTGTCATGGACAAAGAGTTTTCTCTTAAACTTGATCACAAACAATTTACGATGTTTGAAGAAATGTCTTTTGATCATCTTCAAGTAGAACTTTCGCTTTTTATGCTTGATCAACTTAAGACCAAATTTGCTATGATGGATATCAATAGACTCTATCAAATATTCAAAGATGTGTATTTATATCATTTAGATACGCTTCGAGTGAAACATCTTGATGAAATGGAATACTTGAGAGATAAGGTTGGTCTTATGTGATATGCTCAACTTGATCCTTTGGTGGTCTACAAATCAGAAGCTTTTGAAAAATTTCAAATATTATTATACAGACTCAAATTTGATGTGACAGCCTATATCGCTGGTATTGATTTTTCTATGGTTCAACAACAAGACCAAGCATCACAAGTAGTTATGGCCAATTCACAAAGTGAAGCCGAATATCTCAAAATGTTACAAAAGGTAAGTGCTGAAGTCCAAGAAATAAAACCTACCAAATCTGTTGCTAAAGAATCAGAAAAAATGGTCTATAAAACTAGTGATGGTGTAGAAATATTTGAAGTAAATGATACTAATCAACCTATCGGGACGCCTACTGTTTTTGATGTCCAATCTGGAGATAAAGTAAGACCTAATGATCCATGTCCTTGTGGCTCTGGCAAGAAATACAAAAAATGTCATTGAGCTGTATAAATAATTGAATTATTCTTCGTTTATTAAAAAATTGGTATCTAGCGTACCAATTTTTTTTATTCATTATTATGCTGTCGGACTAGTTTCAGCTGGTGAGGGAGGTGTCGAAGTTGTTTCACTTGGTGGTACTGCTGTTGCTTCTGGTAATTTGGTTTCGTCTGTACTCATACCTAGTCTTGCCTCCATTTCTGCATCTACGAACTCTCTTTTTCTTCCATATTTTTTGCCTGAATATTCTTTCAGAATAGGTACTATTTTTTTGTTTTGATAATCTTTGGTGAAAATCATATTCATACTAAATGCACGAGTAGTTGCGTTATCTATATTTAGTTTGACGTATGCTTTATAGTTTGCTATACCTACGATATCTTCTGTTGATAATACTGGTGCATATTCTTTTTCCAAAAATTCTGCATCGGGTGCACCGACTTTAAATGATTGCATGGTACCAACGTTACCAAATACGGCTGCTTTTACATCATTTTTTCCTCCACCGACATCTCCCAATCATTTTGGTGGTTCGAGTTGTGCAATATATTGATGCGCCATGATGAGTGAAAGTCTATATTTTCTCGCTTCTGAAAGGATATCTGCAAATGTTCCTGAAACAAAGTTTTGGAATTCATCTACATAGAGGAAAAAATCTTTTCTATCTTCTTCTTTCTGTCTTGCTCTGGCCATCGCTGCGGTATAAATCTTTGATACCATAATCATACCCAAGAGATTAGCATTTGATTCTCCTATTCTACCTTTACTGAGATTGATTATCAGAATCTTTTTGTTGTCCATAATATCTTCAAACTTAAATGCTGATTTTGTTTGCCCGATAATATTTCTAATGAGCCTGTTGGTGTTGAATGATACGAACTTCGCTGAGAAATATGGTATTATTTCTTCTTTTTCTTTATCGCCCATTGCATTAAATGTCTTTTCCCATCGATTTCTTACCGTAGGATTCGTAACTTTCTTTACTTTATATTCTCTGTATCCTTCGTCGGTGAAGAGTCTTACTATATCAAGAAGAGTTGGTCTGTCTTCGAAGTCTTCCAATAGCGTTAGGCTTCCGTATTTAAAATATTCTTGGAGTCTTGGACCAAAAATTTCTGGACCAAACATTTTGATAAATATTTCTGTGGCGTCGTTAACAACTCTATCTGCCTCATCCAAAATATTAATTTCATACAGATTTAATCCCATTGGTCTTTCTTCATCTCCCGCATCGAAATATACAACATCTTTTGCTCTTTCTTTGGGTATATATGCGAGCATATCTTCGGCAAGATCACCATGCGGATCAATCAAACATATACCATCACCATTTCGAATGTCTTGTCTTGCTATCGTTTGTAAAAAAACTGATTTTCAAGTACCTGATTTTCCTATACAATAATGATGTCTCATCCTGTCATCTCTTTTCATATAGACCGGAGATAGTGTGTTTCTATAAATATTTGTACCCAGCAAAATAGCATCTTTGAAAAGTTTATATCCAAATCATTGTTTTTGTACAATAGATTTTACAAATTTTTTAGTAGTTTCGTTTTGTAAAGCATCCTTTCATTCTGTCTTTTCTATGATTTCTTTTCCTTGTAATTGTTCTTGAGTAAAATTTTCTATTGGTTCCAATATTTCCTCTGTATATTTTGTCTCTGCTACTGCTCGATGTTTTTTATAATCGGCAAGTATGATATTGAGTTTTCCTCCTTTATAACTTTCTGCCAACATTCATCACATAATATATCCATTGAAATCTTTTGGTATAGGAAGATTTTCTGGTGCCGGAAGTACTTTATATTGCATCCATGAGATAATTGGTGAACGGTTATAGGTTGCATCTGGGAAATGGAAGAGTGAGGTGAGTTCATTTACTCAGAATATATTTCTTGCAAAGAAAAATTTTGTAATGAAGTTATTTACTGCAATCTTTCGAATTGGTTTAAAAAACCGTCAAAAAACATCAGCTTGTGTCTGTGACCCTTCTAATTCATTACCATATTCATCTCCATATACCGTCAACGCATTTACAATTTGGTGGACATTGGATTCTAGATTTGTTTTTTCATCAGAACTTGTTGTTATCAATATTGCTGAATTGAAGAATGGTAGTGCAGCTTCTTCTCCCATAGCATTTAAGTAATCTTCTTTTGCTTTGACCATACGTACCATCGTCACTTTTTCTTCATCTTTTGCTGACGTCAACAATTCTTTGCTTGGTCCATTGATAAGAAATCCAATAAGTTTTCGTGGCATCAAAAAATACATCCGCCATGCTGTATTATGCTCATATACAGAGAGATTCTTGTATAGTCTATCTATCGCTTTTTGTGATTTTTTATTGAATGAATCGCCCAATGGCTTGATAGGTATAATTATATTTACTGTATCATATCTAGATATCTTTCCTATTGCATCTATGATATTGTTGATAGGATCATCAGGCTGCTGTTTATAAATTTTGATATTGAATATGGGATCTTTTTTTGGCTTTATTGGCATAATGTTGCTATATTTTTTTTTGAAAAACTTCGGTTTAATGGTTCTTTCTATCGAACAATTAGGAAATTGGGCAGCAATTGCTCCTTCGAGTAATTCCTGGTATTCTGGATAGGTAGCTACAATGAAATTAAGTACCCCATCTTCATAATTATAGATGAGTGTCGTTTTGGGTTTATCAAATAGTTTTTTCATTAAACTTTCTTTAGTGCTCAAGGTACCTACTTTGTGGAAGTTATGAAACACCTGTCCCATACGTCCTATTTTTTCTTTCATATCTTTGGCAAGTTCTTTTTCCTGTTCACGGTCTAGTTTACTTTGTCCTCTTGGTAAGAGTACTTTGAGATAAATGATTCTTCTTGAATTGAATACATCATAAAAAAATCTCATCATATTTCTGATTATTATCAGAAATAGTATACCAACAACAAAAATTAATAGTCCATTGAGTGCATATTGTCCGTATACTTTTGCTGTCACTTGTCGTCCTGTTTGTGGTGTTGTAGTAGTTGTGGTTGTTTTTATAACTTGTTGATCTTTTTGACTAGGAATTGTACCAAATCATGGTCCTTGAGTTGATGTAGGTGCTGGTGTATATGGATTCCCCAATAAAAAGTTTTTTATCTGAATTGTTCCTCACATCATCTGCATACATGTAGATTTATCTTTTGTTCGTGCTATACTTGTCAATTGGGAAATATTTTCCAATCATGTTGGATTTTTGGTGTATTGATCTTTGATAAGCTGTTCACATAGTCATAATTCCATATCCTATTTAGCTTAATGCTTGAAGCTTGGAGCTTGAAGCCTAAAAATATTTATTTAGTGCTATAGATATAGTATACTCGAAAATGTTTTTTTGTACAAAAAAAAACGGCTTTTGAATACTGTTTTGAGCCATTTTTTATAAAAAATTATATAATAATGGTTGTTTTAGTCTTTTTTGGGGATATTTTTGTATATTTCGTACCATAAATAGGCACAAAATGCTCTTATCATCGAACTAGCATAAGAACCAAAAAAGATGCCTAGAGCAAACAATCCATATACTGTCCATTTTACCCCAGGATATTGGATGATATTACATACAATAGCAAGATAAATCAGTGTAATCGGTATCAGTAAGATAATGAAAAGATTCAATGAAAAATTAATAATCAGATTGGTTTGTATTCTTAGATATTTCATGCTTTCTTTGAAACAACCAAGAGAAATGTCACAACTTTTGAGTACAGCATCATAGACTCCTTTTCCTTCCAATGTCATAATGTATCTCGTATATACTTTTAGTGCGTTTACGATATTCATTACGCCAAATCGTAAAATTAAGAGGAAAATAGTAAAACTTCTATGTAATCCTCCAGAAACAGCTATTTTGAGTACGGTTATCCAATATACGGTTGGTGACATCAGTAATGAGACAATACCATATTCAAACATAGGGAAAAAATTTTCTCTTCATCTTTTCAGTGCATTTCTTATGCTTTTGTCTTTCTCGTTGAGATAATAAATAATCGCTGTTTGGCCTATGGGATATATGACTGAATATGCTATAAATAGCATTATTGCTATACCGATTACTCGACTGATGACGTGGTTAGTATTGATTTCTTGAACGAAAAATTCTGCTACTTTACCTACATACAGTCCGTTTTCATAATTTCTCGCAAAAAGGGTATTTACATTTAAAATAATCAATAAACTCGCAATTAATGAATGAAAAAATGATGTCACTAAGGTCAATCTTATGATTTTGCGATCATTTTTCATATAATCAATTGAGTTTTTGAGTATCGATTTGAGCATATATTGTATGTACTGAAAAATGATTTGTAGGCAATAGAAATTTACTACTTATCATAAAATTCAATATCTCTTTTTGAGACCTATCATCCCTTCATTTGTTTTGTTTTTATCATTAGCTTTTTTTACTCTTTTTTGAGGACTTTACTTTGCTCTTATTCTAGATTTGTATTGCAAAAATTGGATGAATCTGTATAGTATTTTTGTCTTTATTTTGTTTCTATGCTCATGAGATTTATCAAAAGACTTATTTTTGTGATTATCCTCTTGTTGTTAGCATTCTTTGTTTATCGTTTGATTAATCCAAAGGCAGCGCAATCACTTTTGTTTGATCTTAAAACATTTTCTAATACTACCATATGAACTCACTTTCCTCTTAGTGGTGATGTAGTTGTTACTTCTTGAGTGGTGATTGATTTGACTGGTACTATCGAAAGCTGAATAGTACAAGATACTTGAGCTTTACAAGAACTTACTGGTACTGACGAACTTTTGCTTAAAGATACATCGTTTTCTCCAGAAGTTTCTGGTGCAATAGTTACAACATGAGTGTCATATTCTTCAGGAACTACATGATCATCTATATCCTCAGATCGTTGTCCTGCGATGCCAACAGTCGATTCTTGTCCGTCTGGTCAAGAGAAATATATTGTCTATAGCTCTTCTGTATGTTGAACGTACTATTCTTGCAAAATACTACCATCATCTTCAAATGGACTTTCTGCTCAAGCTGCTCAAGAAAAACGTAGAACTGAAAGTATCCTTCAATGATTTGGAAAGTAATCTATTTATTATTATATGATAGAATGCATCTTACACTTAAAGAATATATTACTAATCAGGGACTTAATCCTCATGATATGGTTAAACAATATATAGATACAGCAAAAAAACTTAATGCTGACTATTTTTCTTTTATAAGATTCCATGAAGACTATGTTGATATCCATATGGATGAATTTGCTACGAGACCATTGAAATCTGCGCCTATTGGTATCAAAGATATTATTCTTACCCAAGACTATATTAGTTCTTGTGGATCTAAAATACTTAAAAACTATGTAAGTCCGTATAGTGCAACTTGTTTTCTTAATTTGGAAAAAAATGGTTGATTGATGATAGGTAAAACAAACATGGATGAATTCGCAATGTGATCTACTACAGAAACTTCTTATTTTGGTGTCACAAAAAATATATATGGAATTGATAGAACTCCTTGATGAAGTTCTGGGTGATCTGCTGTTGCAGTAGCTTCATGAGCAGTTATTGGTGCTTTGTGAACTGATACCTGAGGAAGTATTCGTCAGCCTGCGGCTTGGTGTGGTATCGTAGGTATAAAACCTACGTATGGAATGGTATCTCGTTATGGGGTACAATCTATGGCATCGAGTTTAGATCAGGTTGGTGTCATGACACAAACGGTTGATGATGCTGAAATTTTGCTCAAGGCTATTGCATGATTTGATCCTAAGGATTCACAAAGTGATCCGAGGGCAGATGATTTTGTACATTCAGAATTTAGGATTCAGAATTCAGAATTGATGAAGTTTAAAATAGGAGTACCAAAAGAGGTTTTGTGAGAAGGTTTAGACCCTCAAATCAAAAAATTATTTCTTTCTACGATAGAAAAGCTTCGTGCAGCTTGAATTGTTGTTGAAGATATTAGCTTGCCTATGCTTGCCTATTCCGTACCTATGTATTATACGTTGATGCCAGCAGAAGTAAGTACCAATCTTGCAAGGTTTGATGGGATAAAATTTGGTCTTCAGTCTGATAGTATGGATGTAGAAACGCTCCAAAAATATTATGAAACTATTAGATCTGAGTGATTTGGTGAAGAAGCAAAGAGAAGAATATTGCTTGGTACCTTTGTTCTAAGTTCTGCAAACTATGAATGATATTATCTCAAAGCACAGAAAGCGAGAGAAGAATTACAAGCAGAGTTTGATACTATATTTACCACATATGATATTATTCTTACTCCAACGGTTCCAGAAGTAGCATGGAAAATTGGTTCAAGAACTAATGATCCATTGAAGGTGTATTTGGCAGATATGTATACAATACCAGCAAATATGTGATGATTGCCAGCTATGTCTATCCCTATGGGAATGGTAGAAGATCACACCGACGGTTTGATAGAAATGATGCCAACAGGGATTCAACTTATGGCTCAGAAATGGTCTGAGGATAAGATTTTTGGTTTTGGTAAATATTTGGAAAACTTAATGAAAAGTGAATAGTGAATAGTGAAGGAATTTTATATAAAATATTCAATCGTTTTTCACTATTAGTTAATAAAATTATGATCCGGTCGTTCAGTGGATAGGACACAATCCTGCGAAGATTGTAACCCAGG